>NZ_SFBV01000003.1:0-17120 GCF_007095585.1 Microcystis sp. M_OC_Ca_00000000_C217Col | reverse complement strand
AGACCAGAACAGAGTAAATCTGTTAAGGCAGGTGCGAAAAATCCTTCGGGAAAGAAGCAGAAACCCAAATCGTGAGGTTTGGGAATCGCCGTCCGTTTTACGGCGGCGAGGATGTCAATACAGTCCCATTAAGATTCTCAGTCTGTCTTCAACCAATGCCAGGGTTTCTGAGGATACAGTTCCCCATCGCTTCTCAAGTCGTTCTACTGAGATTGATCTTACGTCCTCGCACTTGATAAAACTTGGCATTTTCACTCCTCCCTCTGGAGGTTCCACTTTTATGTGAAAAGGGATTCCTTTGTCTTTAGAAGTTACTGGCAAAACAACAACTAAGCCAGATGTACCCTGATTAAACAGGTCTGCTGAAATCACTAAACATGGACGCTTACCAGCCTGTTCATGCCCCCTTACTGGATTGAGGTCTGCTAGTCATATTTCTCCTCTGGTAATTTCTGCCACTACCCTTCTACTCCATCAGCGAGAGTTTGCTCCCATGTCTGCCTTTCAGAAATTTCCTCTTGCCATAAAGTCTCATTCTTCCTTAAGGCGGCGAAGGCTTCATTCGCTTGAACTAGAAAAACATATCTGCGATAATTTTCGATGGCTTTGTCTAATACTGTTGGGAGCGTATCCCCAGAGGAGTCAACGAGTGCTAACAGCGTTTTGTGAGCAGCCTCACTAATGCTAATTTTTAATTCAGGCATACTTTTCTCTCGTAGCTTGTGTAGGGCTATTGTAGCCAATTGTGTAAGGACTAACAACCTGGTTGGAACTGATTATTTATTCTCCCTTTTGCCTTTTTCCTCTCCTAATATGTAGCCTATACTCAACGGATTTAGTATTAGATAACACCTGTGAATAACGGAGTCGGAGAAGAATTTTTTTTGCCCAATGTTGAAACACTTTCAATTGATGGCGTTTGCTGGGTAAACGCAGTATATAGACAAATCGACGCATTATATCGGCTAATCTACCAGTAATATTAATGCCAAAACTGGAGACAAGGGCTGATTGTTTACCCAGGGTTAACATATCACCTAAATGGAGATAATAATAGGGTTTGAGCGATTTTTTTCTGATCACTGCCGAGATATTTTTGGCTACTACACTGGCTGCTTGATAGGCTGCCTGTGCTGTGGCAGGAATTACCTGTTTACTCGGATAAATTTCGGCTAGATCCCCAAGGGCAAAAACTTCGGGATAGTCGATTAATTGTAAACTGGAACGGGTTAATAATTTGCCTTGTGCTGTTTTCTGACAATCTAAATTATTGATCCAATCCTGTGCTTGGGTTCCTGCTGTCCACAATAATAAATCAATGGGGATAACTTCATTTGTATTATCTTTAAATACGGTTATGGAATTAGCTGCAACTTCCTTTAATCCTGTGTTTAAATAGAGACTAACATTCTTGGCTAAAAGGGAACGATAGGAAGCAACACGCACCGATTTAGGGAAGTTTTGCAGTATTTCCTCGTTCTTTTCCACTAGATGAACTTTGCCCTTTTTTCCTAAGCGATCAGCTACCTTACAGGCTAATTCTACCCCATTGGGACCGCCGCCAATAATTGCTAAATCAATTGAGGATTTTCCTTGAGTTTCTAAGTCATGAATTGCCGTTTGTAATTTTTCTACATCCTCTAAACTCCGAAAAGTTAGCCCATAATCGGCTAACCCCGGTATAGCCGGCCAACGATTCCGCACTCCCACCGCTAAAACGAGGTAATCGTAATCTAAAATTTCCTCATTTTCTAAATATACTTGATGATTGTTTAAGTCAATATTACGGGCTTTTTGAGTTTTTAAATTAACCTGAGTTCCTGTTAATAATTGACGGTAGGAAGGGGCAATTTCCCAGCGTTGCAATTCTCCTGTAATTAGTTCATAGAGAAGGGGAGTAAAGAGAAAATGGTCTTTCGGTTCGACTAAAGTTATTTGCCATTGACCGGATTTTACTGCTGTTAATCGACTCAGATCGAGCGCCGTGTATAACCCTCCAAAACCACCCCCCAGAATGCAAATCTTAGTTATTGGTTTATTCATGGATTTTTATTCTCAGTTGTGTTTAGGATGGGTTTCAGTTCCGAAACTAATTGTTCTGAACGAATAATTCTCGCCGGGGGTAAAAGATGATAGTGAGTATCAGCAAAAATGGTAGAATCGGTCTTAATATTCAAGTCTGTTGGGTCGTAAATTGTTGGCACAACCCGACTTAATTCTTCGGCAGATTTGCGAATATTAGCAAGAGTCTTACCATCATTTTTAGCATAAACCCAGGGCAAAGAAACCACTAAAGTCGCCCCTTTTGCTTCCAAATCTTTCTTGAGTTTTTCAATCAATTTAATCGAGTGAGGAGAAGCAGGAGTATCAAAGGTCATTTGCCACCATTTCCCTGTTCTTTCCTTAACTATAGTCGGATCTCCTCTGTCGGTAATCGGCTCGGAATAATAACCCGTCATTCTGCCTTTAGTGAATAAATCAACCGTGGATTTAGTGACTGCACGCATCCCCGGAATACCTAATAACCAAGTATCCTCGATCATGGTTTTTAAAGGTATCCCACCTAACCCTGGTTTGCCAATAGCGACGCTAAAAGGTGCGGATCCCCAAAGTCCTTCGCCGCGATTAAAACCGTCCTCATCCATGAGCATGAGATATTCAGGAATCAGCAGAATTACGTCTCCTTGGCGCGCTTTTTCGAGAATCATAGCGGCAATGACATTTAACCCGATATCCCCCTGTAAACCGAAGTTAACCACCGGCATTCCCAATTCTTTGGCCATTAATTCCGAATTTATGGTATAATGCGCCCCCGATCCTGCCGTGACGATTAAACGCCGCGGTCCTTCGATCCTAGCTGCGATCGCCGATTTTTCTTCGTACATCATCCGCAACCAGCTTAATTCGCCGCCGTAGATGACATTATAAACAAAGCCGAGGGACCAAGCGACTCCCAGAGAGGCTAACCAGGGGAAAATGTTAAAGGATTTAGTATTCATCAGAATTCAAAGTAAATAAAGTCACCGGTATTAGTGGAAGCTAGGAGAATAGTTAAACCTAGCAATATTTTAGACAGCCAAGGCGATAGTAATAGTTCATATTCAAACTTTTTCTGGGCAATAGCCAGATGTTCGAGGATTAAAACAATGATACCAAGAACTAAAGCGACGCTTAAAACTGCTCCTTGATTGAGAGTATAGGAACTAAAAATCTCCCCGATATTAGCTAAGGAATAATTGAAAGGATTGGCAATAACCAGCATTTTGCCGATTAATCTTCTGGTGTTAATCTCCATGAAAAAGAGACAACCAAAAATGACAGCCAATTGCGTTAAAGCCCAGGAGACAATTTGCGGCTGAGAAACGTATTTTCCGACGAAAGCATAGAAAGGTCGGCCTAGATAACGCAGTAATAATAATAATGCCCCGTGGTAAGCGCCCCAAAAGACGAAATTCCAAGCCGCCCCGTGCCAAAAACCTGAAAGAGTAAAGGTAATGAATAGATAAAAAGGCGCCCAATTTTTATTGGAACCCATCAGGGGTAAAAACACATAATCTCGAAACCAAGTGCTAAGGGTAATATGCCAACGTCGCCAAAATTCGTTAATACTTTGGGATGTGTAGGGAGCTAAAAAGTTTAATTCCAATCTAATGCCAACAAAATAGGCTAAACCAACAGCAATAAAGCTATAACCGCCGAAGTCAAAATAGATTCTCAGGGTGAATAAAAAGGCCTCAAACCAGATATACCAAGCATTATCGATCATCTTATCTAATTCGATGTAGGGCGCAATGTTATCGGCGAGGACAAATTTCATAAATAAACCGAGGGAAAGCCAACGCAAACCCTTCTCGAAGTTTTCTCCTGTAAATTTGAGGCGAAATCCCTCCATTTGTGGTAATAAATCCCGGCGACGCTCGATCGGACCTGCGACAATTTGGGGGAAAAAGGAGATAAAATTGACATAATCGAGGACGGCTAGGGGTTTCTTTTTCTTTTCCCGCAGGGAGTCCACCACGAAAGCTACCATCTGGAAGGTATAGAAGGATACCCCCGGCGGTATTTGGCTAGGCACGGGAATTGGGGAAAGTTCCTTCCAGTTAGGGGGGAGAGAAACGAATAATCCGATGATTTCCTCGACAAAAAAGCCGAAATACTTGAAGTAGGCGAGGACGAGAATATCGATGACGATAACGATAGTGGCCAGGAGATTCGCCTTCCAGCCGCTCATTTTCAGCACTAGCCAGACCATAATGTAGTTAAAGGCTAGGGAGACGACGAAAACGAGGAAACTGGTGCGACTGGCGTAATAAAATAGGATTAGGGACAGCGCCGCTAATCCGACTCCATCAAAAACACCTCGCCAGAGATTGAAGGACTTCGCCAGGTAGCGCGCCGTTAGGAAAGGAACGCTAAAAAGGATTAATATCCACCAAAATATAAAATCAGAGTAATTCAAGGCGTGTTAACTCCTGATGGTCTGTGTTACCTTGTTTGAGATGGGTTTCCTGACTTCTGATGCTCAGAGACGAGGGATTTTCTTGACAAGCCTATCAAACTTTGTCAGACTTGTCCATAAAATTACCTTCATCCATCCTAAAAAATCGAGGCTAGACAAGCAATGCTTTATCAAAAACTGTTAGATGCTCATAAACGCTATCGACAATTTAAGACTTATCCCCATATTGCCGATCAATATTGGTCTAGTCAGTTGGCAGAGCATAATATTAATCCTAATTATGTGGCATATGATGCTAAATCTGGTCAACTTTTTTACAAACCCTTAGGGATCAGTTTAAGCAAAAATAAGCAGGATTTCCTCTTGGGTAGTAAAGTTTGTAACAAAGCTGGCGCCTTAAAGGCTCTGGCTGATTGTAAATTTTATATCGATGGGCAACAGGAATTAATTATCGATATCGATGGAGTTAAGTTAATTATCGAGACGGGACAGGATTTAGATATCGCCCATGAAATTTTCCTTTTAGGTGTATATAATTTCCTCTATGACAAGCCCTGTGTAGCGATCAATATTGGCATGAATACGGGTTTTGCTAGTCTCTTTTTTGCCAATCGAGCTAATGTGAAAGCTGTCTATAGTTACGAACCTTTTAAGGCTACCTACGACCAAGCTTTAAGAAATTTTGCCCTCAATCCTAATCTAGCGGAGAAGATTAAAGCTTTTGATTATGGAGTCGGCGCTCGGGATGAGGCTCTTCTCGACTTTGTGTGATAATTTTTGCTTATGGAATCGTGAAATGCTTATCGGGCAACACTTTTAGGACTATTTTGTCGAAGAAACTATCAGTATAGACCTCGTTTCCACACAGAAACCAGAAGAGCCGGGATGAAATTATTCAAGTCGAATACGATTACAAGGTTAAAGGTAGTGTTGGTATTTCTGGTATTGACAACCAATTAAAACCTTTTGCCTCGAAACAAACAGCTACAGCCGATTTAATTCTTAAACCTTTCACCGATGTGTTTAAAGGTATTACCTCTGATTATCCCGACATCGATATAGTTGCCAAGATTGATTGTGAAGGTTCCGAATACGAAATCCTCGATTCTTTAGCGGCAACCGGTCAATTAGGACAGATTAAAATTATCATGATGGAATGGCATAAAAAGGGTCCCGATGCTTTAGTCAAACATCTGCAAGAATTCGGTTTTATCATCTTCTCCCGGATGCCTCGCAGTAAAAATGTGGGTACTTTGTACGCAATTAAACCCTAAAGTATAGGAGTGAGGTGATAGGGAAATGGGGAAATGGGGAAATGGGGAAATGGGGAAATGGGGAAATGGGGAAATGGGGAAATGGGGAAATGGGGAAATTTCCACTAATACCCCAAAACCCCAACACCTTCTAACTGATAACTGATAACTGATAACTGATAACTGATAACTGATAACTGATAACTGATTTACTGTGCTTGACAATAGGTATTAAAAGCTTCGCCAGTTTCTTTTTCTAATTGGCCGGCTTTTCTTACCTTTTCCTGTGCTAATTTTGCCCCGTTTTTATTGCGAGTTTCGATAACTTGAATTATTTCACGAGTGGCAGTGGCATAATCTTCATAGACTTGAGCGAAAGCGATTTTATATTTATCTAGTTCAGGATCCTTCACTGCTAATTTTTTCATATTTTCTGCGGCCTGTTCGATTTTATCGGCGGCTAATAGCCAACTTTTTTGGTCAATTTCTGTCCCTTGACCCTTGGTTAAGGATTTGGTTTCTTGGGCGACTTCGTTGGCAATCCGATAGATTTTTTGACATTGAAACTGTTTACTATCAGCACAACTTGCCAAAAAAGTCAAGCCTATAAATATTAAGATTATTTTGTTATTCATAGCATTGTATTTGAGATGATTCTAGGGAAGCTTATAGCGGTAAACTATCAGCCTCTAAGTAGGGAGGCACAATTATTTGTAGGATGGGTTAGGGGTAGCGTAACGTAATCGGGCGTTGGGTTTCATGCTTCAACCCAACCTACGTTCTATCGGCACCCCCCTTATCAAGGGGGGCAGGGGGGATCAAAGACAAAATCTATCTTCAATTTAATTGAAACCACTTACTTAGAATTGTTCAATCTTATAAGATTAAAGTTTAGCACTCGATCGCTGTTAATCGTGTCTTTTTTGATGCCAATTCCAAGCGTGTTCAACTATTACCTTGAGATCGGCATATTGGGGATGCCAACCGAGAACCTGTTTAGCTTTATCACTACTCCCGATTAAAATGGGGGCATCACCTGCCCTTCTGGGACTTTCGATGACGGGAATATCTAAACCAGTTACCGCTCGCGCCGTTTCAATCACTTCACGCACGGAAAAACCGTTACCATTGCCCAAATTAAACACATTACTTTCGCCCCCATTTAAGAGATATTCTAAGCCTAAAACGTGAGCTTGGGCTAAATCATTGACATGGATATAATCCCGAACAGCAGTACCATCGGGAGTATCATAATCCGTGCCGAAAATTGACAGGGAATCCCGTTTTTTCAGGGCAGTTAATAAAGCCAGGGGAATTAAATGGGTTTCTGGTTGGTGATCTTCCCCTAATAAACCACTGGGGTCGGCTCCTGAAGCATTAAAATAACGGAAAGCCACCGATTTTAAACCGTAGGCCGCATCAAAATCCCTAAGAATTTGTTCCACCATTTCCTTACTGGCAGCGTAGGGACTGAGGGGATGATGGGGGTGATTTTCCGTCATCGGAATTTCCTTGGGCATTCCATAAATAGCACAGGTGGAAGAAAAAACAAATTTCTTCACATCGGCGGCGATCATCGCTTGCAAAAGAGTCAGACTACCACTAACATTATTTTGATAGTAAATAGCCGGTTCTTGTACCGATTCCCCCACGGCAATAAAAGCGGCAAAGTGCATGACGGCGGCAATATCACGACTAGCAAATAAATTATCCAGCAGCGATCGATCCCTAGTATCACCGACAATTAACTCAACTTTTAACACATCCTTAATAATTTCGGCGTGACCGTAGGATAAGTTATCGAGTACGATGACGGAATAACCGGCATTTTTGAGCGCTAGAACTGCATGGGAACCAATATAACCCGCACCGCCAGTGACGAGAATGGTAGGTTTAACTTGAGACACGCGATCATACCTATTTGAGATTGACTTGTCTATAACTTTATACCCTAATTTTGCTTTTAAGTAAGTCGTTATAATTAAATTGAAGATAGATATTGTCTTGGATACCCCCTTAATCCCCCCTTGATAAGGGTAGTGCCGATCCCCCCTGCCCCCCTTGATAAGGGGGGTGTCTGACAATTTTTAACACCTACCTACTTATTTGACCATCATGTTAAGTCCCCTCGATCTATCTCTTTCCCTTGACAAAGAAACTTATCAATCACAAATTAAAGATTTAATGCAACAACTGCGATCGCTACAGAAGTCCTGTTGGGAATGTAAATTACCCGTGGTGGTGGTTTTGGAAGGTTGGGCGGCGGCAGGCAAGGGAACTTTAGTCAAAAAAATGGTTAACTATATGGATCCTCGCGGTTTTACCGTCCATCCAATTTTAACCCCTTCCCTCCAAGAGGAAAGTTACCCGTTTTTATGGCGATTTTGGCAAAAACTGCCAGCAAAAGGCAGTATCGGCATTTTTTATCACAGTTGGTACACCCATCTACTAGAGGATCGACTCTTAAATAAATTGCCCTCCTCCCAGATTCCCCTAGTCATGCGCGATATCAACACCTTTGAGCGACAATTATCTGATGATCGGGTCGCAATCGCTAAATTCTGGATTCACCTCAGTCAAAAGGAATTAAAGTCACGCATCAGAGAATACGCCGAAAATGAACTAGAATCTTGGCGCGTGCGTCCGGAAGATTGGCAACAGGCCAAACGTTATGATGAGTATGCCAGTTTAGCCGAGGAAATGATTACCTACACTAGCACGGGGGCCGCCCCTTGGACATTGGTGGAGGGCAACTGTCAACGTTGGGCCCGGGTAAAAGTTCTCTCCCAATTAGTCGGTACGATCGCTCAAGCTTTGGATCAGCGGCAATTACCGATCGAACCCCCTGTCAATCTACCACCTCAAGCCCAATTACTGCCCACGGAACCCGATTATCTGGGGAGAGTGGACTTAAGTGCCAAATTGGAAAAAGAAGACTATAAAATCCGTTTGCGTCAGGCACAGGTAGAATTAAGAAAACTGCAATTAGAGATTTTTCAGGCAAATATCCCCGTTTTAGTCCTCTTTGAAGGGTGGGATGCCGCCGGTAAGGGAGGGGCGATCAAACGCTTAACCGATACCCTCGATCCTCGCAGTTATCAAGTGATTGCCTTTGCTGCCCCGACGGAGGAAGAACATCGCTATCATTACCTCTGGCGCTTCTGGCGGAAATTGCCCGCAGCCAAAACTATCGGTATATTCGATCGCAGTTGGTATGGACGGGTTTTGGTGGAGAGAGTGGAAGGATTCGCTAAAGATATGGATTGGCGACGGGCATATCAAGAAATTAACGAATTTGAGGCCCAATTAACCCATTCAGGCTGTGTTTTAGTCAAATTCTGGTTACATATTAGCCCCGAAGAACAGTTAAATCGCTTCAACGAGCGCCAAAATAACCCCTATCGTCAACATAAACTCACCGATGAAGATTGGCGCAATCGGGAAAAACAGCCCCTCTACCATGTGGCAGTTAATCACATGGTAGCCCGCACTAGCACCCCCGTCGCCCCCTGGACGATTGTAGCGGCAAATGATAAGTATTTCGCCCGCGTTAAAGTCATAGAAACAGTAATTGCCGCTATTGAAACCGGTTTGAAACAACGGGGATAGGGGAGATAGGGGTATGGGGATTTTTTCGATTCAGTTGTACAATTTACCTTTGAGTAGGCACTAAACTAAACTGGTAACTTGAGGCAGATAATCACGGCCAAAAAATGCGTGCAAACGTTGACGCTCAGAAGTTAGAACGCC
Organism: Microcystis sp. M_OC_Ca_00000000_C217Col; assembly: GCF_007095585.1. Classification (NCBI taxonomy): domain Bacteria; kingdom Bacillati; phylum Cyanobacteriota; class Cyanophyceae; order Chroococcales; family Microcystaceae; genus Microcystis; species Microcystis sp. M_OC_Ca_00000000_C217Col. Next base: position 7,658 of record NZ_SFBV01000003.1, on the reverse strand, counting down.
TAATGCAAATCTTAGGTAAAGAAGCTCAGGGTTCAGGCACTATCTACTTTACAGGTGGAGCGAGTGCCTTACTGGTGGGATGGCGGAATTCCACAGTCGATGTGGATATCCGTCTAGATCCAGAACCGCCGGGCATTTTTCAAGCGATCGCCAAGCTAAAAAAAGAATTGAACATCAACATTGAACTGGCATCTCCGCAGGATTTTCTGCCCCCTATTCCGGGATGGCGCGATCGAAGCGTATTCATTGGCAAACGAGGTCAAATCTCTTTCTATCACTATGATTTTACAGCCCAAGCTCTTTCTAAACTATCGAGAGGGTTTGACCGTGACTTGAAAGATATTGAAGCTATGTACGAACACAAATTATTCTCTTTGAATGAGCTAGGGGAATGCTTTGAAGCGATTGCACCGGAACTAATCCGATTCCCCTCCCTTAACCCTGATGTGCTGAGAAGCAGAGTCGAGAACTTTATTGAACGTTTTCAATGTCCACCAGAGGAGAAACAATCATGAATCTCAATGAGTTGCCAGGGGCCGAGATCATCTTACCCGGACTGAGGGATCTTCACAATGGTGAGTCCAATACCATTGGGGCGTTGCTAGTTGCGATCGCATCGACGCGCCTAACGGAAGTCGGTTTCGATATCCCCAAAAATCACCTAGCTGCAGAGCCAGAGCTAACCTTGTATGCCTATCTCCAAGAGGAACGGGATGATGCTTATTCTTACTATAATGCTTTGCTGAATCGCCTCAACAGCTTTTGCAATGCACTCGAACTCGGTTATAAAATATGATGACAATTTCCCCCAGTTTAATTTCTCCCGATCTCAGTTTGGCCGATATTCCCCTAGAGGAAACCCTCTCTTTAGGAGTGATGGCTTCTGGTAGTGGTTCCAATTTTGCTGTTTTAGCAGCAGCGATCGCCAAAAAACAGCTAAATGCCCGGATTTCTGTCCTCATCTACAATAATCCCGATGCCAAGGTAAAAGAAAAAGCCGCTCACTACAATATCCCCGCGGTTTTCCTCGATCATCGTCAATTTAAACCCAGAGAAGAACTCGATCGGGCAATAGTCGAAACTTTCCAAGAATACGGCGTAAAATGGGTAATTATGGCGGGCTGGATGCGAATTGTCACCCCGGTTTTACTAGATGCTTTTCCCGATCGCGTGATCAATATCCATCCTAGTTTACTACCCAGTTTTAAAGGTGTGCGTGCCGTGGAACAAGCTTTAGCCGCAGGGGTAAAAGTGACCGGATGTACTGTGCATATCGCTCGCGCGGAGGTAGATAGTGGACCAATTTTAATGCAAGCAGTGGTTCCCATTCTCCCCGATGATACCGCGGCCAGTCTCCACGAACGCATTCAAGTGCAAGAACATCGCATTTTCCCAGTAGCGATCGCTTTAGCGGCGAAATTGAGCCTATAGAGACAGATTTCTGGACTTCCTTGGCGAGAATACCGGCAAAAAAACGAAAATTCAAAGCAAATCGTTAAATATCACTCCTTCGTAAATTTCCTGAAAACTGAGATCGAAATTGACAGAAGTTAAAGATAAACTGGCATTTTCGCCCTCGTATTCCGTTAATAACCATTTATTTTCTTCAGTTTTGTTATACTGCATGATATAGGGACGACTTTGACTAATGAGAATATATTCTTGCAATTCCGGCAGCGAACGATAATAAAGAAATTTATCACCCTGGTCATAATTTTGAGTCGATTTTGAGAGGACTTCTACTATTAATCTGGGATTGGTAACAGTTGTCCTACCAGTTTCATAATAAATCGGTTCACCCTCAATTAACATCACATCGGGATAGGTTGCTTGACGATATTGCGCTATCCATACTTTAACGTCACCGATAAATATTTTATAGTGAGACTGGGGTAACTTTAGGCGTAAATAAAAGTAAAAATTACCTGCAATTTTATTATGATCGGTAGTGCCTCCTGTCATCGGTACGATTTCCCCGTCTTGATACTCATTTTTATAGGCTGCCGTTTCCTCTAGTTCTAAATATTCGGCAAAGCTATAGGTACTTTTATCTGTGGCTATGGTCATAATTGATTGATTCTTTGGTTAACTTAAGCTGATTAAAACAACTGGTTTAATCATTGATTATATTAAAAGTAACTCCTTCGTAAATTTCCTGAAAACTGAGATCGAAATTGACAGAAGTTAAAGATAAACTGGTATTTTCGCCCTCGTATTCCGTTAATAACCATTTATTTTCCTCAGTTTTGTTATACTGCATGACATAGGGACGACTTTGACTGATCAGAATATATTCTTGAAATTCCGGCAGCGAACGATAATAGAGAAATTTGTCGCCCTGGTCATAATTTTGAGTTGATTTTGAGAGGACTTCTACTATTAATCTGGGATTGGTAACAGTTGTCTTGCCAGTTTCATAATAAATCGGTTCACCCTCAATTAGCATCACATCGGGATAGGTTGCTTGACGATATTGCGCTATCCATAATTTCACATCACCGATAAAAATATTATATTTCTGTCCTTTGAGGGCAAATTTTAAATAAGCGGCAAAATTGAGAGCAATTTTATTATGATCGGTAGTGCCTCCTGTCATCGGTACGATTTCCCCGTCTTGATACTCATGTTTATAGGCTGCCGTTTCCTCTAGTTGTAAATATTCGGCAAAGCTATAGGTACTTTTATCTGTGGCTATGGTCATAATTTAAGTAGCTGGTTATAATTAAATTAAAAATGGATTTTAGGTTCGATCCCCTCTGTCCCCCTTAATAAGGGGGGTGCCGATCTCCCCCTTATTAAGTAGGGTTGATTCATGAATCAACCCTACCCTTAATAGGGGGGCATCTGAAAGTTTTTAATACCTACCCACTTATTGATTAGCTCTCTCAATTGATTATAGCAATTATTATACTGGTGAGATACAAAAAAGTTACCAGAAATTAGCTATATTTACCCCAGCAAAAGATAACAGCTATCTTAATAAGACTCTTGAAAATTTTTAGCCAGCAACTAAACCAGAATTTGATCTCTCCCAAATGTGGGACAATTGACAAAGAACTAAGAATTGTAGAATCTCCCCATCATGACCTCGGAACTATCGAAGCAATACGATCCCAAGATCACAGAAACCAAATGGCAGCAATATTGGGAAAATCAAGAAATATTTACAGCAAACCCCGAAAAAGGCGGCGAAACCTACTGTATAGTCATCCCCCCTCCCAATGTTACCGGTAGTCTCCACATGGGTCACGCTTTCGAGAGTTCCTTAATTGATACACTTGTTCGCTACAAGCGCATGACCGGCAAAAATACCCTCTGGCTGCCCGGGACAGATCACGCTAGTATTGCAGTACAAGCTATACTCGATCGCCAATTAAAAGCCGAAAAAACCGACCGTTATCAACTAGGAAGGGAAAAATTCCTCGAACGCGCTTGGCAATGGAAAGAAGAGTCCGGTAGTACCATTGTTAATCAACTGCGACGCTTGGGGGTATCCGTGGATTGGACGCGGGAACGTTTCACCATGGACGAGGGACTTTCCCATGCTGTCCGTACTGCTTTTATCAAACTCTATGAGGACGGATTAATCTATCGCGGTCAATACTTAGTTAACTGGTGTCCCGAATCCCGGTCGGCCGTTTCCGATTTAGAGGTGGAAAACAAGGATATTGAGGGAAATCTCTGGTATTTTCGCTATCCTCTTAGCGATGGTAGCGGTTATCTTCAAGTAGCCACCACAAGGCCCGAAACCATGCTCGGTGATACTGGTGTAGCTGTCAACCCGCAAGACCCCCGTTATCGCCATTTAATCGGCAAAACCGTCACTTTACCGATAATGGGGCGAGAAATCCCCATTATTGCCGATGAATTAGTGGATCCCGAATTTGGAACCGGTTGCGTCAAAGTTACGCCGGCCCACGATCCTAAGGATTTTGAGATGGGTAAACGCCATAATTTAGCCTTTATTAATATCATGAATTTAGACGGCAGTTTAAACGAAAATGCCGGAATATTCGCAGGTCAAGATCGTTTTGTTGCCCGCAAAAATGTCGTTAAAAAACTCGATGAAGACGGTTTTTTAGTTAAGATTGAAGCCTATCGCCATAGCGTCCCCTATAGTGATCGAGGTAAAGTTCCCGTGGAACCCCTTTTATCTACCCAATGGTTCGTTAAAATTGAACCTTTAGCCACAAAAGCTTTAGCCTGTTTAGATCAGGAAAACTCGCCCCGTTTTGTGCCAGAAAGATGGACAAAAGTTTATCGCGATTGGTTAGTTAAACTAAAAGATTGGTGTATTTCTCGACAACTGTGGTGGGGTCATCAAATTCCCGCTTGGTATGTTATCAGTGAAACTAATAACGAAATTACTAACCATACTCCCTTCGTTGTTGCCTGGGATGAAACCTCCGCTTTAGCCAAGGCCAAACAGGAGTATGGAGAGGATATAATTATTCAACAAGACCCCGATGTTTTAGATACTTGGTTTTCCTCGGGATTGTGGCCATTTTCGACTATGGGATGGCCAGAAAAAACCCTTGATCTAGACACCTATTATCCCACCACAACCCTCGTCACCGGTTTTGATATTATCTTTTTCTGGGTGGCCAGAATGACGATGATGGCGGGCTATTTTACGGGACAAATGCCCTTTAAAGATGTCTATATTCACGGTTTAGTTAGGGATGAAAACGGCAAAAAGATGTCTAAATCTGCCAATAACGGCATCGATCCCCTAATTTTAATTGATAAATATGGAACCGATGCTTTACGATATACCTTAATTCGAGAAGTGGCAGGAGCAGGACAGGATATCAGTCTGCAATATAACCGTAAAACCGATGAATCGGAATCCGTAGAAGCGGCCCGAAATTTTGCCAATAAAATTTGGAATGCTTCCCGTTTTGTGATGATGAATCTGGAGGGAAAAACCCCAGAAGAATTGGGAGAACCAGTTTTAGAAAATTTAGAATTAGCCGATTGCTGGATTTTATCTCGTTATCATCAAACAGTGCAAAAAACTAGAGATTATCTAGAAAATTATGGCATGGGGGAAGCGGCAAAAGGTCTATACGAATTTATCTGGCGCGATTTCTGTGATTGGTATATCGAGTTAGTGAAAACTCGTTTATGGAAGGATAAAGAATCGGTTTCCTGTGCCACGGCCCGGCAAACTTTGGCTTTTATCTTGGCAGGAACATTAAAACTATTACATCCCTTTATGCCCCATATTACCGAAGAAATTTGGCATCATTTAACCCAAGAAAATCAGCAGGTTTTGGCTTTAGAAACCTATCCAATAGCTGATAGTTCTCTGATCGATCTAGACTTAGAAAATACTTTTGAGTTATTAATTGAAAGTATTCGGGTGTTGCGTAATTTGCGGGCCGAAGCGGGGATTAAACCGGGGGCAACGATCACGGCAATTTTACAGACAGAAAACAGTCAAGAATTAGCTATTCTGCAACGCGGACAAGTGTACTTAAAAGACTTGGCCAAGATCGAAAACTTAATTTTGACGGCAAAATTAACCGAGGAAGTTAATCAAGCGATTGCCGATGTTGTCGCTACGGTAGAAATCCTCATCCCCCTGTCTGGATTGGTTGATATATCGATATTGGCTGGGAAATTAGAGAAGAATTTAGGTAAAGTAGAAGGAGAAATCAAGAGTTTGAGCGATCGCTTGAATAAACCTAGCTTTGTCGAAAAAGCTCCAGAAGCTTTAATCCAAAAAACGAAGCAAGCTTTAGCAGAGTCCGAAAAACAAGCCCAAATTCTCCAAGAACGATTAAAACGCCTGCATTAACGGAGGCAGTGGTTATTTTGGGGATTTTCCGAAAAATAGGGCAGTTTTCAGGCTACCCTAACCGGAAAATTAATCCCCAAAATGGGAGATGATTGCATCGGCAAATTCGGAACATTTCAGGGGAGGATTAACGGGAGGTTCCATCAGACGCGCTAAATCGTAGGTAACTTGTCGATTAGCGATCGCCGCTGCGATGCCTTTTTTAATCAAATCGGCCGCTTCTTGCCATCCCATGTATTCCAACATCATCACCCCAGAAAGAATCACCGAACCGGGGTTAATTCGGTCTAAACCGGCGTGTTTAGGGGCTGTGCCGTGGGTTGCCTCAAAAATAGCGCAAGTATCGCCAATATTCGCCCCGGGTCCCATCCCTAAACCACCGACGATCGCCGCTGCCGCATCGGAGAGATAATCACCATTTAGGTTCATGGTAGCGAGGATCGAGTATTCATCGGGACGGGTTTGGATCTGTTGGAAGATACTATCGGCAATGCGATCGTTAACCATAATTTTATCTTTCCATTGGCCATTGCCGTGGGTTTCCCAGATAGCATCGAGAACACTGGTCACTTCTTGGCAGATTTTTGCTTTTTTCTCGTCCGTGAGAGCATCATAACCCGGTTCCACCATGCGGGCGTTATCTTCGATGGTCAGATCGGGGTTTTTCTCCTTATTACTCAGGATCCATGATTCCATCTCGGTGACGCACACATCCCGGAATTCACTTTTAGCTAATTCGTAACCCCAATCCCGGAAGGCCCCTTCCGTATATTTCATAATGTTACCCTTGTGGACGAGAGTAACCTGATTTTTCGGTTTCGGTAAAGTCAGCGCTCGTTCGATCGCCCGGCGGACTAATCTTTGGGAACCCGTCTTACTAATAGGTTTGATCCCGATACCCGCATCGAGGGGAATTTGTTTGTTACCGTGTTCGGGAGTGGCGGGAATTAGTTCGGTGTTGAGATAATTAATCAGTTTATCGGCGATTTCCGTGCCTTGTTTCCATTCGATGCCGAGATAGATATCCTCGGTATTTTCCCGATAGACGATGACATCGAGTTTTTCCGGGGTTTTATGGGGGGAAGGGGTTCCCGCATAGTAACGACAGGGACGAACACAGGCATAAAGGTCAAAAATCTGCCGCAAAGCCACATTCAGGGAACGAATGCCGCCACCGATGGGAGTGGTCAAGGGACCCTTGATGGCTATACCATATTCTTTGATCGCTGTCAAGGTATCTTGGGGTAGATATTGATAAGTCCCGTAGATTTCACAAGCTTCATCGCCAGCATAGACTTTAAACCAATGGATTTTCCTTTGACCAGCGTAGGCTGTGGCGATCGCTGCATCGATAACTTTTGCGGTTGCGGGCCAGATATCGACCCCCGTACCGTCACCACGAATGAAGGGAATGATGGGATCGTCGGGAACTAGAGGTTTTCCGTCAGAAAAAGTAATTGTCGAGCCTGTTGTCGGTGGGGTGATTTTTTCGTAGCTCACAGTCATGGGCTTCCAGAAACAGTATTTATCTATACGTTGGGAGTCTAGCGCCGTCAATATCTATACTCAGGGATTTTGGGTAATTTCTTAAAGATTCCTTTGCTGGCATCTCCGTCAAAACAACCTAGAGGAAAAGCCTGAAACCGAGACAGAGAGTAGGGTTAAGCCTAGAGCCGCCCGCCCGACGGTCAAATGTGTAGATACTTAGGGTTTACTGAAAAAGCTTTTCCTGGGGTCAGGGTGTGGGGTGTGGTGCGATTCGTTGGCTAGAAACTAGACAGTAAGACGTTTAGAGGATTAGCCGCTTGGTAAATGTAGTACCTTGATAACTTTATAACCATACAGGTGCGGGTTA
>NZ_SFBV01000299.1:0-28129 GCF_007095585.1 Microcystis sp. M_OC_Ca_00000000_C217Col | reverse complement strand
TCAGTTAAGTAGTCATGCAAAATTAATTACCTGCCCGATCGAGCTAAAACCCTTACGGGGCAATGATCGTCATGTGTAAATAATTTTGCCTAGGTACTTATCAGTTATCAGTTATCAGTTATCAGTTATCAGTTATCAGTTATCAGTTATCAGTTATCAGTTATCAGTTATCAGTTATCAGTTATCAGTTATCAGTTATCAGTTCACTGATTACTGTTTACTGTTTACTGGACGGCTACGCCGTGCCTTTGGCAACACTGAAAAAAGCTTCTCCCCACACCCCACACCCCACACCCAACACCCCACACCCTACACCCCACACCCCACACCCCACTTCCCCAATGGCCAATCAAGGTTGGATTTATCGAGATAAAATTAGCAAAAATCAGGCAGGATTAAGCTTATTAGCCTACTATGCGGGCAAATATCCCCATTCTAGTCCAGAAGAATGGCTCGATCGCATTTTATCAGCAGCAATTCTCGTCAACGGTCGTCCCGCTAGTCCCGATACAGTCTTAGAAATCGGGCAGCAATTGAGCTATCAGCGCCCGCCCTGGACAGAACCGGATGTGCCGCTCTTTTTTGAGGTACTCTACGAGGATGCCGAGGTGTTAGTGGTGGCGAAACCTTCGGGATTACCCGTGTTAGCGGGGGGTGGATTTCTCGAACATACTCTTATCCATTTGGTACATCAGCATTATGCGGAGGTCACTCCCTATCCGATTCATCGTCTTGGTCGCGGCACTTCCGGCATAGTCTTAATGGCGAAATCAAAGCCCGCTAGAGCTAAATTGAGTCAACAGATGCGAGAGGGGAAAATTACTAAAATATATCGAGCTTTAGTGGTTCAGGGCGACATACCAGATAATTTTACTATTAATCAAGCGATCGGGAAAATCGCCCATCCCATTTTAGGCTACGTTTACGGTGCGCTCACAGATGGGTTATCGGCCCGCAGTGATGGTCGAGTCTTAAAAAAACATCCCGATAGTACCCTATTAGAAGTAAGAATTTTTACGGGCAGACCCCATCAAATTCGCATTCATCTGGCCTTTTTTGGCTATCCTTTAATCGGTGATCCATTGTATGGTCTGGGGGGATTACCGCGACCGGATGCAGTCCCGGGAGATTGTGGTTATTATCTCCATGCCAATCAAATCCTTTTCAATCACCCCAGTACAGGGGAAAGAATCTCTATTTGTTGTCCAGCGCCGCCGGAATTAGTTATCAGTTATCAGTTATCAGTTCACTGAGAAAACTCCCCACACCCGACACCCGACACCTCACACCCCACACCCGACACCCGACACCCGACACCCGACACCCGACACCCGACACCCGACACCCTGCCCCCAGGAAAAACTTTTTCAGCAGACCCTATTTACAACCCCCCCAAGCTTGATCGCCAGAGTCACTAAAAGACCACTTCGGTAATCCCACCCTCAATTGCCCCGAAGCGAGAGCGAGAAACTAAGACAATTCGATACAATATTGTCAACAAGCATTAAGCGATTTAAACTATCGATCGAAGGTAAAAGTCCCGAAGTTATCGAAATCTAGGGGGAGACAAAAACAAGCATGGGTAGAGTAGTAGGCATTGATCTAGGGACAACTAACTCCGTCGTCGCCGTGATGGAAGGCGGAAAGCCAGTGGTCATCGCCAACTCGGAGGGCATGAGAACCACCCCTTCTGTGGTCGGTTTTAATAAAGATGGGGAGTTAGTAGTCGGTCAAATGGCCCGGCGACAAGGGGTACTCAATCCCCAAAACACCTACTATGGAGTCAAACGCTACATAGGTCGTCGCTACTCGGAATTAAACCCCGAATCGAAGCGCGTCCCCTACACCATCCGCCGGGATGAGATGGGCAATATCAAAATTAAATGTCCCCGTCTGCAAAAAGAATTTGCCCCCGAAGAAATTTCCGCCCTAGTTTTACGCCGATTAGCCGAAGAAGCCAGCCGTTATCTAGGGGAAGAAGTTACCGGGGCTGTAATCACTGTCCCCGCCTATTTTAATGACTCCCAACGTCAAGCCACCCGGGATGCCGGCCGAATTGCGGGGTTAGAAGTGCTGCGGATTCTCAACGAACCCACCGCCGCTGCCCTAGCCTACGGTCTCGATGAACAGGAAAGCAAGAAAATCCTCGTTTTTGACCTGGGAGGCGGTACTTTTGATGTTTCTATCCTAGAAGTGGGGGACGGCGTTTTCGAGGTGAAAGCCACCAGTGGCGACACCCAATTAGGGGGTAATGATTTCGATAAAAGAATCGTCGATTGGTTAGCCAATCAATTTTTGGAACAGGAAGGCGTGGAGCTGCGCCAAGACCGGCAAGCCCTACAAAGACTCACAGAAGCGGCAGAAAAAGCCAAAATTGAACTGTCTGGGGTCAGCGTCACCGATATTAATCTACCCTTTATTATCGCCACGGAAGACGGACCAAAACACATCGAAACTCGCCTGAGTCGGGCCCAATTTGAGGAATTATGCGGCGATTTAATCAGTCGTCTCCGTCGTCCTCTCAAACGCGCCCTTTCTGATGCCGGTTTGTCCCCCGTCCAACTAGACGAAGTGGTACTGGTGGGCGGCGGCACGCGGATGCCGGTGGTGAAGGATTTAGTGCGGAGTTTTATCGATAGGGAACCCAATCAAAATGTTAACCCTGATGAGGTTGTAGCGGTCGGGGCGGCTATTCAAGCAGGAATTTTGGGCGGCGAGGTCAAAGACGTGCTGCTCCTCGATGTGACCCCTTTATCGTTGGGTTTAGAAACCATCGGCGGTGTGATGAAAAAGTTAATCCCCCGCAATACCACTATTCCCGTCCGCAGATCTGACCTTTTTTCCACTTCCGAAAATAATCAAACTGTGGTGGAAATCCACGTTTTGCAGGGGGAAAGGGAAATGGCCAGCGATAATAAATCCCTGGGACGTTTTAAATTAACCGGTATCCCCCCCGCACCCCGGGGTATTCCCCAAGTGCAGGTGTCCCTCGATATCGATGCTAACGGGATTCTACAAGTCACCGCTAGGGATAAAATGACCGGACGGGAGCAAAGTGTCACCATTCAAGGCGCTTCTACCCTCAGCGAAGGGGAAATTAACCGGATGATCGGCGATGCTGCCCGATTTGCCGAAGCAGATCGTACCCGTCGCGAAAAGGTCGATAAACGCAATCGCGCCCGCTCTCTGGTGGATCAAGCCCAACGACGCTTAAAAGATGTTACTCTCGATTTTGGTAATGAGTTTACCCGTTCCTATCGTCGTCAAATTGAGTCTTTGAGTACGGAAATTATCGACGCTTTGGAGAAAAATGATGACCGTCGCATTGATCGCGCCCAGGCAGACCTACAGGATGTTATCTATGAATTAAATCGCGAGGTACGGCTACAATACGACGAGGAAGACGAGGGCTTTTTTAGCGCTATTCGCAAGACTTTTACCGGGGATAAGGAAGATGAGCTTCCCTATGAACCGCGTCGCGATCGTTATCGTCAGGATTATCGTCCCACTACACCGGGTTATCAAAGTGATTATCGACCCAATTATTCGGCTAATCAAGATAGTTATCGCCCCCGCAATCAGGACAATTACTACAATGGCCGCGATAGCGATTGGCAAAGTCCCCCCCTTTCGGAGGAAAAAAGTTATAACAATAGTAAAAGTAACCGCAGCAGCGGCAATCGTTCCCGCAATATTCCCCCCCAAAATAACTGGGATGATGACGATGATGATTGGTTTTAATCAGTGATCAGTAAACAGTGATCAGTAAACAGTAAACAGTAATCAGTAAACAGTAATCAGTAAAAAGACAGTGGGAAACTACTATTTAATACTGCTCGCTTAATACATACTGCTCACTTAGAACTCAAATCTGATCACTGATAACCGATAACTGATAACTGATAACTGATAACTGATAACTGATAACTGAATATATGCCACAATTAGTTAATTATTATGATGTTTTAGGAGTATCTCGCACGGCTACCAGTGACGAGATCAAAAAGGCTTTTCGACGACTGGCGCGCCAATATCATCCCGATGTTAATCCGGGGGATAAATCGGCCGAAGAAAAGTTTAAAGATATTAATGAAGCTTACGATGTTCTCTCCGATGAAGAAAAACGGGTTGAGTATAATCGTTCCTTGACGGGTATTAAGCGCCGCGGGATACGTCCGGGGGAAAAAGCGAATAGTAACGGTAATGGAAAAATCCCCCGTACAGAACAGGATTTATGGAAGTTTAGAGATTTTAATAACCTTAATACTAAGCGCGCTAAAATTGCCTCCTCTCCCCGTTTAACTCGTCGAGATGTGGAGGCAAAATTGACTTTACCTTTAGAGAAAGCCTATCAAGGTGGCAGACAAAGAATTCGTCTGGAAGATGGCCGATCGATCGAGGTTGATATGCCGGCAGCCATGATCGATGGGCAGAAAATTCGTCTCAAAGGTCAGGGTATTGAAGGGGGTGATTTATATTTAAAAATAACTATCGCTAGGCATCCTTTTTTTAGGATTCAAGGTTCTGATATTGTCTGTCAAGTACCGATTACTCCCAGCGAGGCAATTGTGGGCGGTTTTGTGGAAATTCCCACCATTGACGGGTTAGTTAAAATGATGATTCCCAAAGGAGTTAAAAGCGGTCAAAGATTACGTTTAGCTAATAAAGGTTATCCCACTTCCCAAGGAGAAAGGGGCGATCAATTAGTGGAAATTATCTTAGTTAATCCTCCCAATCCTAGCCCAGAAGAATTGGAACTTTATCAAAAAATACGAGCGATCGAAACTTTTAACCCTCGTCAAGGTTTATAAAGATTATGCTAGGTGGGTTACGGTCTATTTTTTATTGATCAGAAGTCAGTTATCAGTATTCAGTATTCAGTAGTTAGTATTCAGAAGACAGCTTTTTCTCCCTGCTCCCCCGCAATGGCTCGACTGAGCATCGCCGAACGTCGCACACGAAGTAGTCTCCCCACTGATAACTGATAACTGATAACTGAAAAATACCCTTAATTCCTGTCTTTTTATGATAAATATAATTGATACAATTAAACCTTTTTATCCTCTAGCTTTTAAGGCTATTCGGGGCAATTTAGAGGGAACACAAAAACAATTATTAAATACTCTGCAAAAAATCGATCGCTCGCGACAGGGATTTTGGGGACAATGGTTAATCTCACAATTATCAGAATCCCTTAGTTTTAGCGATTCTCGCCTATCTCAAAGCCTCTGGGGGTTAAATTTCCCCAATCCCGTCGGATTGGCGGCAGGATTCGATAAAGACGGTTTAGGGGCAGGACTTTGGCATAATTTCGGCTTTGGTTTTGCCGAGGTGGGTGCTGTCACCCTAGAAGGGCAACCGGGCAACCCAAAACCGAGATTATTTCGTTTACCGGAAGATTTGGCCGGATTAAACCGTATGGGGGCAAATAACCTCGGTGCGCCGGTTCTAGCGGCAACTCTCCAACAATCTTGGCAACGACAACCCCGACAGATTCCCATCGGTATTAACCTCTGTAAATCGAAAAATACGCCCCTAGAAAAGGCTCCAGAGGACTATTTAGGCAGTTTTCGCTATTTATTCCCCCATGCCGATTATTTTGTCGTTAATGTTAGTTCTCCCAATACTCCCGGTTTGCGTTCCCTGCAAAGTGGGGAACAACTCGATAAAATTCTCGACATTTTACAAACAGAAAATCAAGGCAGAAAACCCCTATTAGTGAAAATTTCTCCTGATTTAGAATGGGAAGATATAAGAACAATTATTGAGTTAGCTTTCTCCTATCAGTTAGCTGGAATTGTCGCTACTAATACCACCACTAAACGCACGGGATTAAAAACCACAATTCTGCCCGAAACTGGTAAACCAATCACTGAAGAAGCAGGGGGAATTAGTGGGCAACCTTTGCGGGAACGTTCCACGGAAGTGATCCGTTTTATCTATCAGCAAACCCAAGGCAATTTACCAATAATTGGAGTGGGAGGTATTTTTTCCCTCGATGATGCTTGGGAAAAAATTACCGCCGGTGCGAGTTTATTACAGATTTATACCGGTTGGTTATATCGAGGACCCTGGCTAGTATTAAATATTTTACAAGGATTAACAGAAAAATTAGAGGCTAATGGGTTGACTAATATTAATCAAGCGGTGGGTTGGCAAGCTAACCAAGAATGAGCCAATTTTCTCTGGTAATTAGCAATAATTTCGGAAAAATTAGCTAAAATATTACCCGTTCCCTTGGGGGATAAGATAAGATAATTAGGATAACTACAATAGGACTAATCTAGAGACTACAACCAGAGACAAATCGATCGCCAAGTATGGAACTTTTTAACCAAACCACAATTGTATGTCAAAAAAATCATTTTTACCCGGTTGTTTAGTCGTCTTAGGACTAACAGCAGTAACCGCAGGAGGTGTCTATCTTTATCTACGAGGACAACTACCTTGGCAAAGATTCACCCCCTTGCAATCGGCAAAAGTTATCCCAGAAACTGCCTTTGCTAGTAGTTTTGTCTCCACGGATGCAAAAGCTTGGTCAGTCTTAGCTAAATATGGTACACCAGAATCGCGAACTGCGGTTAGTCAAGGACTAGAAGAGTTACAAAAAAATATCTTCACCGATAAGATTGATTATCGAAGGGATGTTGAACCTTGGATCGGTAGTATTAGCTTTGCTTTCCTTCCCGCAGCTACCCCCGGACAATCGGAATTATTAACGGTTATCGGCATCAAAGATAAAATTAAAGCGTCAGAATTCCAGAAACAACTAGGACAAAAAGTTAATCGCAAAACTAGCACCAGTGACTACAAAGGTATTACAATTACTGCTATAGATTGGCAGGATAATACCACCATTTATACTGCCGTTACTGGCGATTTTTTGTTGATATCCTACGATAAAAAGGTGTTAGAAGCGGCGATCGATACCTATCAAGGACAGCCATCTTTTAGCAGTAAACCGGAAGTGAGAAAACTGCTTTCCCAATCCCTCAACCTACCCAATACCCTAGCAACAATTTATATCGATGATTATGCCAAAATCTTGGGAGCAGATGCTAATTTATCTCCCCAAAGTCGGCAAGAATTAGCAAAAATTCAGGATATTGTCGCAGGAGTGGGTGTCACCGATACGGGATTACAGTTACAAATGGTGGCTAAACTTGCTCCTGAAACTATTTCTAACCTACCTTCCCCTAGCAGAAATCAAGTTTTAAATTATTTACCCGGAGATACCATCGCACTCTGGAGCGGTAATAATCTTAAACAGGGATGGGAAGAAGCAGAAAAACAGTCCCAAACTAACCCAGAATTACAAGTTTTTCTGCGTCAGATCCGTGAGAATTTTCAGATGGCAACCCTTGACGCGGATAAAGAAGTTTTTAACTGGATGGATCGAGAATTTGCCTTTGGAATTATCCCCAACCAGCAAGCGGTGGGAGGGTTAGGTTTTGGGGGAATGATGATCTGGCAAACCGGCGATCATAAAGCGGCAAAAACTACCCTCGATAAGTTAAATGAATTGGTGAAAACTGTTCCCTTTATCACCATAAAAAACAGTCAAATTTCTGGCCAAGATGTGACTGAATGGAAAGCGGAAGAACAAGCTATTTTAACCTATGCTTGGCCTAATAATGATACCCTAAAAATGACCGTCGGAATTCCCTATCAACCGCAACCGAATCAACCGATTAGCAAAAGTGAGAATTTCCAAGCATCGATCGCAAATTTGCCTAAAAATAATCTCGGTTATTTTTTCATCGATGTGGAGCAAATTATCGCTAAAGCAGGGGGAATTAATAATCTTCCTGCCGGGGAATTAACCCCGGAAGCAAAGGCCTTTTTAGAATCGGTACGCGGTATCGGAATTACTGCCACTATGCCTGATAAAACCACCAGTAAAATTGATGTTTTATTTTCCCTGAAACAAACTCCCTAAAAAGTAACCAACTAAATAAAGCGATCCACAGAGAATTATCTGACTATCGGCAGATTCTTGGATGGCTTTTTTTAGTCCTAAAAATACATCGGAACAAGTCTCTAGGTGAGATAATTCTGGACAAATTGAGGTCGCTAATTCCGCTAAGGTTTCAGGATTGGCACTGCTATGATCGGGGACGGGAACTAAATATAAACTATCGCCTTTTCTTAACAAAGCTTGGAATATTTCTCGATGATCTTTAGTCGATAAAATTCCCATCACCCAGATAATTTTTGGAGCTTTTAAACTATCTACATACTGCCTTAAACCAATAGCAGCAGCAGGATTATGAGCGCCATCTATTAAAACTTCTCGCTGACACCAATTAACGGTTTGTAAACGTCCTAACCAGCGAGTTTTTGCCATTCCTTCCTGCACGACTTCATCGCTAATTTGCCAACCTTGCTGACGCAAAATATTAACAACAGCGATCGCTATAGCGGAATTAGTTAATTGAAAATCTCCCGCTAAGGATAAAGGATATTCTAACCCTTGATATTTGGCCCGATTATCGGCAATTTTTTCGGCAGCTTCTACCCATACCGTCGGACAATTTAACAGCTTGATTCTCTCCCTAACTACCCCCTGCGCTGATTCCGGTAATTGTCCGATAACTGCGGGACAATTCGCTTTTAATATCCCCGCTTTTTCGCCAGCAATATCGGCAACCGTCGGCCCTAAATTTTGCCAATGTTCCCGACTAATAGAAGTGATGACAGTAACTAAAGGTTGAGCGCAAACATTAGTCGCATCTAATCTTCCTCCTAAACCCACTTCCATCACGGCAATATCCACCTTTTCTCTGGCAAAATACAGCCAAGCAGCGGCAGTAATTACCTCAAATTGAGTAGGACTTTCCTGCTGGGGATCGATAAGCGATTCTATATCTTTAAGCAGGTTTTCTAAAGTCGCGGTTTCAATATTTTCGCCATTAATAGAGATTCTTTCCGTCCAATCAATTAAATGGGGAGAAATATAACGTCCGACTTTGTAACCGGCAGTGCTGAGAATAGAGGATAGATAGGCACAAACCGAACCTTTGCCATTAGTTCCCGTGACATGAATAATCGGAATTTGATCTTGGGGATTGCCTAAAATCTCCAGCAGATTTTTTATTCTTTCTAAACCGAGATTAACCCCAAAACGCTGAAAAGATTGCAGTAAAGAATCGATAGTCATGGTTGGCAAACTATAAATAAAGGAATCCGGGTAGGATTGATGCTCCTACCGGCACGGATAACCCTTTCTGTGGGTGGCAATGTCTAAAGTTTGACTAAAATGCTCGGTTCTTTTTGGATCGGTAAAACATCAAGAGAGTCAATATTAGCGCAGTATTTTAAATCTTCTTGACAGTGGAGACGCAAGAGGCGCTGACCGTGACTACAACTGTGGAACATTCCTAAAAGATCATTTTGCCATTGACGATAAAGAGCGATCGAGGCGATCACCTCATCATTACCGATCGCCATTTGCCCCGATTGTTCTTGTAGCGCATTGGCGATCGCTCCAGCACAGGCCGTATCTTCCAGAGAATAACCACCTTCCCAACCAGAGCCAACAATCCAGACGGTGTCGGGCTGCCTATCCAATAAGTAATTAACGGCAGCTTGCCGATTGATCATAGCCGCAGTGATCACGATTGGGGATTCTTCCACTCTTTGCAGAGCGCGAGTGCCGTTAGTGGTACTGATAAACAGACGACGACCTTTCATTAAATCAGGGGTACAATCGAGGGGAGAATTGCCCAGATCGCAGCCTTCTACTTTCGCGCCACCTCTTTCTCCTGCTCGGAGACGTTTTTCTGGTTGCCAGGTATCACTCACCTGCATCAGGGTTTTCAGATCGCTGAAGGTTTGCACTGCTTCCGCACCGGCATTGAGGGCAGTGGCGATCGTGGTTGTCGCTCTTAAAACATCGATAACGACGGCGCAATCGGGTAGAGTATGGACGGGGGTAAGTTCGGGAGTATGATAAATGAAAACCTGCACGAGTTATACCAAGTAAAAAGTAAAAGGGGAAATAAGCTCAACATACCGCCGCTCGGCTTCGCGCGGGCAGAAGAAAGACAAGGCCGATTTTATCACGATGGATGTCAGCTAGTTAAGCTGTTCGTCATTCAAATTGCTGGTGGAGATCAAGCAAGAGGCAATACCCCCCCGATGTCGGGGGGGCAGGGGGGGTGGGGGGTTGAGGGGCTAATCTCAGAATAAGCGGTTTAAATACGTCTTAGCTTATCAGTTGAAATGCCCACGCGGATCACAAAATTGGTCAATTGTCAATAGGGTTTGGGATGTTCTCACCCCAGATCGATCATCATAACGAAATGTTATAATTAATAATTATTATGCCTGCTAACTTCAAGATTCATGTCTGCTAAAGATCGTTTTCATGGTGCAGTGAGAAAAGGATTAGAAAAAGAGGGTTGGATCATTACGGATGACCCTTTAAGGATTGAAGTGGGTGATGTAGAAATGTATGTCGATTTAGGAGCAGAGCAACTGATAGCCGCAGAAAAAGACAATGAAAAGATAGCCGTTGAAATTAAAAGTTTTATCGGTAAATCCAGTATTTCAGAATTTCATACTGCCATTGGACAATTCTTTAATTATCGGGTTGCTTTAGAAGAAAAAGAACCTAAAAGACAGTTATATTTAGCTGTTCCCTTAGATATTTATTATAGTTTTTTTGAATTGCGATTTATTCAAACTGTCGTTAAACGATTTCAAATTTACCTGATTATTTATGATCCGATTGGGGAGGTAATTGTCGAATGGAAAAATTAGCACAATATCGTCACTATGTCAAGCAAGTCATTACTGAATATTCTCAGATCGGTTCATCTAAAGATCCGATTGAACAACAATTGATTTTTGATACTGTTGGCGATCACTATCAATTGATGTATGTTGGCTGGAAAAATAGACGAAGATATCATGGTTGTGTTTTGCATCTCGATATTAAAAAGGGTAAAATCTGGATACAACATGATGGCACTGAGGTGGGAATTGCCAATGAATTAGTTAATTTAGGTGTTCCTAAAGAAGATATTGTTTTAGCCTTTCATGAACCCCTAGTCAGAGAATATACAGGGTTTGCGGTGGGTTAATCTTAATCCGAGAAAGTTGACAACATTATTGTCATAAGTAGGTAGGCGTTAAAAATTATCAGACACCCCCCTTATCAAGGGGGAGCCCCCCGCCTATCGGCACCCCCCTTATCAAGGGGGGCAGGGGGGATCGAACCTAAAATCCATTTTAAATTTAATTATAACCAGCTACTTAAAATAGGCTCAACAGGAGAAAATTTTAGAAAGATTATCGAAAACAATTGACAAAAATCCCAGCAATGTCTGTCCGACGGCAATTGTTGAAACCACAGAAGTTAGCACTAACAATTAGTCAAAGCGCCAAATTCGCCTAACCTAATCATAGGTTAAGCGACAAACAAGATCAGCAAGAGATTTCGATTTTTTTACCTTTCTGTATTTTTTTGTTAACAAAACTTAACAATTATCGGCAAAATTTTGCTTGCTTTTGTCGGGAGATTTTGGGATAATATTTTTAAAAGATTTTATTCATAATGGGAATCTGTGCGTCTAAAAAAATTTTGCACAGATTCCCATTATAAAAAAAGCATAGCGCAAGTCGCCGGCAAAGTCAAGTCCTTTCCCATTAATTATGGGTTGGCTGAAAAAGTAAGTGCGATCGCCGGTTAAGATACAAGGTTTTTGAGCCACTATGAAGCTGCTTGGTCAAACAGGCCGCCAAACCCCTTATCTCGTCTATATTTCACATTTATTCAGCCAACCCTACCTAAATCTCTGCTGAAGGTGGAGATCAAAGGCTGTTTTAAACTAATGCTTTACTGCGATCGTTAGAATTATCCCCAAAAATTGCCCCTCGTCGAATCAAATCCTGTTTTTGTTCGGGGGTGATCCCCGTTGCATCGATAAAGATAGCGTTTTCAACTTTCGCCCCACTCAGGTCAGCCTTACTCAGTCTAGCCCCACTCAGGTTAGCCCCACTCAGGTTAGCCCCACTCAGGTTAGCCCCCCACAGAATAGCCCCTCTCAGGTTAGCCTTACTCAGGATAGCACCAATCAGGTTAGCCCCACTCATGAAAGCCCAACTCAGGTTAGCCTTACTCAGGTTAGCCCTTCTCAGGTTAGCCCCGCTCAGTTTAGCCTTACTCAGTTTAGCCCAACTCAGGTTAGCCTTACTCAGGTTAGCCTTATTCAGGTTAGCCCCGCTCAGTTTAGCCCCACTCAGGTCAGCATCAATCAGGTCAGCCCTTCTCAAGAAAGCCCAACTCAGGTCAGCCTCAATCAGGTCAGCCCAACTCAGGAAAGCCCAACTCAGGTTAGCCCTTCTCAGGTTAGCCCCACTCAGGTCAGCCCCACTTAGAATAGCCCCACTCAGAATAGCCCCACTCAAATCAACTTTATATAGAGTTTTCTTATCGATTGTTCCCTCTCGAATTGCCTTAATTAATTCGGCTTTTTCAATAACTTTTGCATCTGTAGTGAACTCTGCTTTTTTGACGATAATTTCGGGTATATCGTCTGATTTAAGTTCATTGAGAAGGGCTTGCAATTCCCCCGATTGATGTAAATCTGCTAGGTGCTTTAAGCCCTCTTCTGAACCTTCTAAAAATAGCCGAATACTGCCTTTAAGTTTCATAATAGGCTTGATCGTGTTGTCTCTGGCAGTTTCTTGAAGAAAGCTGATAATTTTATCAATTTTCTCTGGTGTCAGGTCGTCTATCCCTACCTCCATAACTAATTCAAGAACTTTATTTGATTGCTGAGGTTGCGGTTTATTGTTATGATCAAATATCTGAGAATTATCTCTATACCTTGTCAAAGCAGTAATCAGATTAGTCTTTCCAATCTTTTCACCTGTTTGATCTGACAATATTTTAAATAAACTAGAAGCCGCATTCTTGATTGACTGTTCTTCTGTCCTAATTTCAATTTCTTTTGCTAGATCACGATATGTTTTATTCTCAAAAATACCTTTTAATATTTTTGTCTCCACGTCCGTTAATCGCTTTTTTGTATGCTTTTTTTTCAGATAATTAACCAGCATTTCTAATTCAGTCCATGAAATGGTTTTAGTTTCAGTCATTTTTAGTTCATTCATCATCATTGTTTAAGGGTTGCAGGACTTAAGATTACTTTTCAGTACCTTGTCAGGTTACTTGAGAGTACCTAAAAAAAGTACCATTTTTAGGACTTTTGAGTAACGACAAATAATCAGATTTTTTTTACTCTAGAGATAGTTCACCTCCTAAGTAAAAGGATTGATGATTATGTATAAATATTGGTTAAAGTACAGAGAATATCTTGTTAGTCTTGCCAAAATTATCAGCACCATATTTGCGATCGCATCATTTCTAGGCTTCTCTTTTCCAGAGAAATTTCAACCCACCCCCTGCCAACCGACGGCAATTGTTGAAACCACGGAAGTTAGCACTAACAATTAGTCAAAGCGCCAAATTCGCCTAACCTAATCATAAGGTTAAGCGACAATCAAGATCAGCAAGAGACTTCGATTTTTTTACCTTGCTGATCTCTGTATTTTTTTGTTAACAAAACTTAACAATTATCGCCAAAATTTTGCTTGCTTTTGTCGGCAGATTTTGGGATAATATTTTTAAAAGATTTTATTCATAATGGAAATCTATGCGTCTAAAAAATTTTTGCACAGATTCCCATTATAAGAAAAGCATAGCGCAAGTCGCCGGCAAAGTCAAGTCCTTTCCCATTAATTATGGGTGCGAATTTCCCGGAATCAAAAAAGGGGGTTAGTGGTGAGTCAGACCAAATATAGGTTACACTTCATCTTTAATGGGAAACGCTGTCATTCCGTGTAGAGAATATGACTAGACAAACCGCTAATCTCGGACAAACAGGAATTGCCGTCAGTGCCTTGGGAATTGGGACTTGGGCATGGGGAGATAAACTATTCTGGAACTATGGCAAGGAATACGGAGCTAGTCAGGTAGAGGAGGCCTTTCAAGCGGCAGTAGAGGCAGGAATCACCTTTTTTGACACTGCCGAAGTCTATGGACTGGGGGAATCGGAACGACTCTTAGGAAAATTTACGCAAGAGACTGATATTCCCATCGATATTGCCAGCAAATTTGCCCCCGTACCGTGGCGATTTGGGGCGAATGCGGTTCATAATGCCATTAGCGAGAGCTTAAACCGTCTAAAAACCGATAAAATTACCCTTTACCAAGTACATTGGCCCTTCACCTTCCTAATTAGCCAAGAAACCCTAATGAATGCCCTAGGGGAAGAAGTAAAACGCGGCCGGATTGGTTCCGTGGGTGTAAGTAATTATTCCGCCGAGCAAATGCGTCAAGCAAGCCAGATTTTGGCGAAAAAAGAGGTTCCCTTAGCGGTCAATCAGGTGCAGTATTCGCTTTTGTATCGCAAAATAGAAACTAAGGGAATTTTAGCCACGGCCAAGGAATTAGGTGTCACCATCCTCGCCTACAGCCCCCTCGCTCAAGGACTACTGACGGGTAAATATAGCCCAGAAAGCCAGAATTTGCCCGATGGAGCCAGAAAAGTTGACTCGCGGTTCAAAAAAGAAGGTTTGGAGAAAATAGCCCCAATTTTAAGGGTACTGCAAGAATTGGGCGAAAAATACCAAAAAACCCCCGCACAAGTCGCCCTCAATTGGTTAATCGCCCAAGGGGATGTAATTCCCATTCCGGGGGCCAAAACTGCGGCCCAAGCGAGGGAAAATGCCGGGGCGTTAGGATGGAGTTTAGAAGCGCAAGAGGTGACGCAATTAGAACAGATGAGCCGGCCTTGGCTGTAAAAATCAAAACTTTTGATTTTTGATCACCATTCTGGAAAAAGTCTCTAACTTTTTGGTGATCAAGATTAAAACAGGCTACAATCTTTGCATACTGCTGTACTACTTAAGAAAACTGGGGAGAAAATTAATGGCGACAATGACAAATAATTCCGATCGAGATAAAGCCTTAGGCTTAGTCTTAACTCAAATCGAGCGCAACTTTGGCAAAGGTTCGATTATGCGTTTGGGAGACGCCACCCGGATGCGGGTAGAAACCGTGCCTAGTGGTGCTTTAACCCTAGATATGGCGTTGGGTGGCGGTTTACCGAAAGGCCGCATCGTCGAAATTTACGGGCCGGAAAGTTCTGGAAAAACCACCTTAGCCCTCCATGCGATCGCAGAAGTGCAGAAAGCTGGGGGAGTGGCGGCCTTTGTCGATGCGGAACACGCTTTAGATCCCACCTATTCGGATGTTTTAGGGGTAGATATCAATAATTTACTGGTGGCACAACCGGACACGGGGGAGGCAGCCTTAGAAATAGTTGACCAGTTAGTGCGTTCTTCGGCCGTGGATATCGTCGTCATCGACTCGGTGGCCGCTTTAGTGCCGCGGGCGGAAATTGAGGGGGAAATGGGGGATAATCAGGTGGGTTTGCAGGCCCGTTTGATGAGTAAAGCCCTGCGAAAAATTGCCGGTAATATTGGTAAATCCGGTTGTGTGGTGATTTTCCTCAACCAACTGCGGCAAAAAATCGGTGTCACCTACGGTAATCCTGAAGTGACCACCGGAGGAACGGCCTTAAAATTTTATGCCTCGGTGCGTTTAGATATCCGTCGCATTCAAACTTTGAAAAAAGGCACGGAAGGGGAATACGGAATTCGGGCTAAAGTTAAGGTGGCTAAAAATAAAGTCGCGCCTCCTTTCCGGATTGCTGAATTTGATATTATCTTCGGTAAAGGCATTTCCCAGGTGGGTTGTATGCTCGATATCGCCGAACAAACTAACGTAGTTACTCGTAAAGGGGCATGGTATAGCTATAATGGCGAAAATATTGCCCAGGGTCGCGATAATGCCGTTAAATATCTCGAAGAAAAGCCAGAAGTAGCGGCGGAAATTGAGAAGTTATTGCGGGATAAATTAGACATGGGTTCGGTTCCTTTCCCCACGGAACCGGCCGATGAGGACGAGGAGGACGATCTGGAACCAGAAATCTAAAAGAAGAGGGTTTGAGGTCTTGGTTATCCCCCTATTTTGGGGGATTTTTTAGCTTCAGAATCGATAGATTTAGCGGCTTCTAACCATGATTGTAAACCTTTTTTAGTCGGTGTTCCTTTAGTGGTAAAAGTCCATAGATCTCGTTTATGTTGGGGGCCGTAGCTGATATGAATTGGGCGATTAATTCCGTAAAAATAGAGAGAATCAAAGGGTAATTTTTGGGTTAAAATCCAATCTATCAGGCGATCGCTAGTTAAATCGATAATCCGAAAATCACAGGCTGCCCCCAATCGCTGACAATAATATTGACCTTTTTGATTAATTTCGTGGGCGCAATGTTGATCACGACTGGGATCGATTCTACCGTTTTTTAAGCCAGTGATCGGGTCTTTTTTTTGGAGAAATTTTCTCAGATCATTGGAACAAAATCCGTAGGTTAATTGGAATCTTTCTCGACCAAAATTATCAATAATTGGATCGATAATAAAGTGAGCGAGATTTTGCCAAGCGGTTATCGTTGCGGTATTTTTTGGGTAGGGATCGATTTGTGCTGCGTACTTTTGATAGGTTTGGGAACAGGTAGATAATTCTTCTAGGGTTAAATATTTACCAATTAACATAATCAGTTATCAGTTTTTAGCTAGATCCTATCACCCCATTTAGCTATTTTGCCAAAGCTGCTTTTTTGCGACCATAATAAACAGCGACAAAAGCGCTGACATACATCCATAAACTATAGACCATTGCGGGAATGGCCAGATCGGGATTCTTTAATAAACCGGCAGTAATGCCAATAGCTAAAGTGCCGCTTTGAATACCCACTTCAATGGCGATACAAATTCTTTGGGGAATAGTTAATTGAAATAAACGACCACTGAAAAAACCAATTAGGGAAGCAATCGTATTTAAAATGATCACTGCGAGGCCAGTTTGAGCGATAAATAAAGGTAAACGTTGCCATTCTCTCAGGATTAATAAGAAGATAATAACCGCTAGAAAAATCACGGCTAAACGATTAGTTATCGGTTCCAGACTTGTCGCCAGTAAAGGAAAGTAATGGCGGATAGTCATACCCATAACCAGGGGTAAAACTATAATCAAAAATATCTGCGCCATAGTGGAACCAATGGGTAGGGAGATAGCGGCACTTTCACCCATAAAATGCTGGAGAATGAAACTAGCTAAAAAAGGTATTGTGAAAATGGTGATGATGCTGCTAAAAGCGGTTAAAGTAACAGAAAGGGCCACATCTCCCTTAGCTAAATAGGTTAAAACATTGGAGGAAGGGCCGCTGGGGCAAATGGCGACAATCATTAAACCGACGGCAATTTCTGGCCGGAGAGGCAAAAGAGAAACAATAATAAAGCCGACGATCGGTAGAATAATAATTTGATTGACTAAACCGATCAGGACTGCTTTGGGATAACGGGTGATACGCTGAAAATCGGCGAGAATTAATCCCAATCCCATGCCTAACATTAAAACGCCTAGGCCAACGGGTAAGAGGATATTAGTAAAAAAGTCGGCTTGCATGGGATAAAAGCGGAGAAGACGAGCTTATTTTCCCATAAATTGACTAATTTATTCTTGTCCCTAGTTAGGGTTTGCTGACTAAAAAACC
The DNA here is from genome assembly GCF_007095585.1 of Microcystis sp. M_OC_Ca_00000000_C217Col. Taxonomy (NCBI): domain Bacteria; kingdom Bacillati; phylum Cyanobacteriota; class Cyanophyceae; order Chroococcales; family Microcystaceae; genus Microcystis; species Microcystis sp. M_OC_Ca_00000000_C217Col. The sequence continues at coordinate 10,499 of NZ_SFBV01000299.1, read as the reverse complement.
CCCGGTGTGCAGGGGAGGTTAAATTGTAGGAGAAATCCAAACCTTGGCGATTTTAGTCCAGTTTCCCTTCCCGCTCTGGGATGATATCCCCGTCCTATTTCAGTTGCTTGGTGGCAACCATGGGATCACAGCTAGGGAACTGCCGATGCGACTGCCACTTTCGACATCAGCAATGCCTAGGGAATGTTGCCGCAGGACTTCCATCAAAAATAACGAGGGCAAATTTTCCTTCTAAATCCCGCAGTCCTTGAATTCCTTTCTGTTGATAAATTGCTAGGGCGATCGAGGTGGTAGATTTTTGGTGAACGATAGGTGAGTTTTTGCGGTGCTTTCCCTTCTAGATCGAGGGACAGTTTTTTGTCATCTAAGTTGTGTGTAAACATAGCAACCCTCCAGATCTCTACAGTTCTATTGTACCTTTATTCCTGGTTCGAGTGCCGGGGACTGTAATAATGTGTATTGTTCGTCAGAGAAGACTGAACCTTTGTTTGTTTTAAAGGTAGTCGCAAGTGTAAGCGGATTAATTTTCCTTAGCTTGTTGACCGATTCCCTCAGCACGATTACCGGTTTACTCTTTGCCTCTTTGTGCGATCGAGTTCGAGGATTTTTCTGGGGGAAAGTAATTGATAAACTAGCTAATTTTCTTGATATTAGTCTCTTTAAAAATCACAATTTATTAAACTTAATTAAGTAGTTAGGTGTTAAAAACTGTCAGATCCCCCCGCCTATCGGCACCCCCCTTATCAAGGGGGGCAGGGGGGATCGAACCTAAAATCTATCTTCAATTTAATTATAACCAGCTACTTAAGTCCACAAAAAAGGTTAAATTCTCCAGAAGAATTATCCTTAAGCTGTACTGAATTTAAACTGCGTAGGGGAAATTTTAGTACAAATGCTCGAACTTCCTCTCCCTGCTCCCAACTCCCTTGCAGTCTTAACGAGTAATTTAGACAGTCAACAGCTTACCTCAGTGGGTTGGTGGCAAACATTCAGGTTTGTGACAGCCGATCGAACCAAGCGATCACAGCGAGGGAACTGCTGATGCGACTGCCACTTTTGACATCACCAATGCCTAGGGAATGTTGCCGCAGGACTTCAATTAATCGGGTTTTATCGAAGATGCCCAAGTCTTCGATCGCCGATTCCTCTACCATTGTTTCTAACTGGGTTAAGCGTCGAGATAATCCTTGCCAATAGACTGCGTTAAAGTTCGCTTTAAAACGTCTTGTGCGAATTGCTTCCGGGAGAATTCCTTGCAGGGCCGATTGGAGTAGCGGTTTAACCATCCCCGGTACTTCTCGGAATTGCCTAGGTAGTCCCAGACAGTAGCAAATGACCCGGGGATCGAGGAAGGGTTGACTAATCCTCATCCCAGCAGGATTAGCAAGATACCAATTTGCCCAATTGCCGATCGCGGTTTGCAGTCCTAAACGGTTAAAGGATAGTTCGACGGGATAGCGGTAGATTTGACCCAGAGTTGCCAGTGTTTTCGGATACACTTGGTATTCTTGGGCAAAATCGGCTTTTATCCAGGGTGGAATCGCAAATTCTGACAGTTTCGGCCAGGTTCCGTAACCTCGTCGCCAGAAAGTAGCAATACCTGGTTTGAGGAAGGCAGGTGACAGGGGAAAAATCGCTAATTCCGCCAAAATTGACCAGAGACTTTCATTTTTGGTCTTTGCCCACCAACGGGCAAGCTGTAGGGTTTCTTGCCATTGTCCTTGATGTAATAGATCCGCAAGATGGTAGCGATTGCTTTCCAAGACTAATTCTGCCCCACCACCACTGAGAATGGTGTTTACTCCCAATTCGGCCGCTCGATCGACTAGGATTTTTTCCATGGCTAGATGAAATAAACCGGGATAGGGTTCATCGTGGGGGGGAATGCGATCGGAGAACCAATCGAAATCTAAAAGCTGATCACCATCGAGAAAATACGGCTCGATCGCTGCTTTTTGCTGGAGAATAAGGTTAATATAGTCGGTTTCTTTGACTAAACTGGGCATTTGATAGACCAGAGACAGGGTAAGAAGCTTTCTCTCCCCGATCGAGTCCCTGGCCAAACAGACGATCGAGGAACTGTCCATTCCCCCCGATAGGTGCGATGCCACTTTTCCCTCCCGGCAGCGTTCCCTAATCGAGTGCTGGAAAATCTGGCGAAACTGCTGGGCTGCCGCTGCTAGGGTGAGATGACTAATCGGTGCAATTTTTTCTTCCCAGTCCCAAGTCCAGTGTTTTTGTACTAAATTAGGCGGGGAAAATTCCCCGCAGCTGCCGGGGGATAGACGCTGGATTTCCTCAAAAGCGGTCTCTTCCCTGGGCAGTTCCACGAAAGCGAAGGGAAACATGAGAAAAGAAGCGAGAAAGTCTCGGTTAATCTTTGCCTTTTTTTGTCTGGCTAGGTGTTGTAAATCGCTGCTAATTCTAATGGTATGCTTGTCAAAAGTCCAGTATAAGGGATAACTGCCGATCGGGTCGCGCAGGGCGATCAAAGAGGATTTTTGACGATCAAAAATAACGAGGGCAAATTCTCCTTCTAAATCTTGCAGTCCTTTAATTCCTTTCTGTTGATAAATTGCCAGGGCGATCGAGGCTTCAGGATTAGTTTTTTCTCTAAAAGCTTCTGGGTAAATGGTTTTTAATTCATCTTGGTAATAGATTTTACCGATGAAGATAACTAGGTTTTTAGTTAGCTCATCTCTGGCATAGGTAATCAGATTACTGGTTAAATTAGAGATATTAAGCTCTGGGGTACTGGCTGGGGATAAACTAATTTCAAATGATCTGCTCATTTTTTTTTGACTAAGAATAGCTAATTACGGGAGTAAACTGTTCACAATGGGCTAGTTCATCTGTTAGGGTTAATTGCTGGCATTCTACCCAAGCGTGAATTTGGAAAGGATAATTATTAATACCAACCATCAAGGTAGCGGGACAACCATAAAAAGTACGCAGCAGATGATAGGCAACGAGGGCGCGTTCTTTACAAACTATCGGTAAAAATAGTTTTCCCGATGCAGTTTCTCGCAGCAAGCGATCGAGATTTTCGATAGTTTCTTTGTCGATCTCTTTCTGGTGAGACTTGTGCCATTTTTGCCAAATAGCGATGCTGCGACTCCATCCCAAAACTCGCAAGCTAATCCAACTGAGAGTTAATAAGATTTCGACGGTGTAGGCATTAGGATCGGGTTGAGGATTGAGTAATTTTCGCCCGATCAAACCGAGTTTTTTAAAAATTGCGATCAAGATAGTTGGCCAAAGATTCCCCTCAGTGAATTTGTTCGGGGGAGGAGATGTAACTAAGATTTTTTTCTCGATTAACGAATTTAACAATTCGCTTAAATCCCCGCAGATTTTTGCTTCTGGAACCTCGTAGAGTTGGCTAATCTCGGTGATAGTTTCCTGATAACTTTTTTCGAGGATTAGATCGACCATTCTAGAGCCGATCTCATCTAATCCATAAAACTGTCCCCGGCGAAAGTCAAGAATATTGATGACGTTCTCATGCTTAAATAGATACACATCTCGGTTTAGGTAATAACTTCCTTTGTTATGCTCGCTTGGGCGGAGTGGTGGTGTATAAGTTTCTCTAGTTTTCATCAGTTACTGCACCATCTATTGTTTAATTTTGTAAAAGCAAGAGCCAATTAGTTATGACTTTATTTTATACTGGACATTGTACGGGTCAGGCAGTCAGGGTTTATCTTTATCCTTTCGTGATTATATCATATTTTGTTGGTTCTGAATATTGTCAGAAGAGTAATATCTGTTGTTGAGTGTTTTTGTTTCTTGTCAGAGACAGGAAGGGGGTAAGTGATGGTTAACAAAAAATTGGAAGATACTCCTCAAATGCCATTAGATGAACGCGAGCAACATCGGAAACGTCAAGAACTGATTACCCCCTTTAGACCATCGCAAAGGTGGAGACTGTTTCTATGGCAAATCTGGAGATGGACTGGGTTTGGAGAAAAAAAACTTTGGGATTTGTTGCAACTTGTAATTATTCCCCTTGTTTTGTGGGGTTTAAGCTCTTGGTTCAATCAACAAGCAACCATTAGAGAACAAACGGCGGCAAAGGAAGCCGACCAACAAAAGGCACTTGCCAGCTATATAGAAAATCTTCCCGATCTCCTGCAAAAGAAGGATATCGACATGAAGTTGCGTCAAAGCCTAGTACAAGCAAAAACCAATGTCACATTAGGCTTACTAAAAGGAGATCCTCACCGTCAAGGGGTTTTATTCGGTTTCCTGAGAGAATCAAGCTTACTAGGAACTCCTAGCGACACAGGAAGCCCAAGAACTATAAACCCGATCTTACAAGGAATCAGATTAAACGAGATGGATCTCCAGTCCGCTCCGTTACACGATGCAAACTTAACCAGAGCCGATTTGTCTAAGTCCAATCTCGCTTTCGCCAGCTTAAATAGAACCAATCTTTCTAGTGCTAATTTGAGTCGTAGCCGGCTCACTCGAGCAAATTTGGTAAACGCCAATCTAAGAGGAGCTTGGCTAATAGAGGCAGATTTAAGAGGTGCTGATTTAAGGGGTGCTAATTTAATCAACGTCAAGCTCGATCGTTCTATAATTAACCAGGAAACCAAGTTCGAAGATGCTTTCTACAAGGGGGAAGAAGATATAAAGTCATATAAGGTCTGTATTACAGATAATCAGGAGGATAGTATTGACCATGATAAGGTCTGTACTGGAAATAATCTCGTTTCTTTGAAGGAATTCTGGGAAAAACAAGGTGTGATTCTTGTACAACCTGAACTTACAAAAGAACAACTACCCACGCCTGAATTTTTCCGAAGTGTCGATCTGAGTGGAGTTAATTTGACACGTTCAAGACTTAGTGAGGTTGATTTTAGTGGTGCTAATCTTAGTGAAGCAAACTTTACAAATGCGACTCTAACAAAAGTTAAATTTGTCAAGGCTAACCTCATGGGGGCTGACCTCACGGGGGCTAACCTCACGGGGGCTAACCTCACGGGAGCTAACCTCACGGGAGCCAAAGGAATTGGAAATCAAGATGAAAAACTCAAGCAGGCCACTCTCTGCAACACAACCTTAGCCAATGGAAAAATGTATAAGTGTTTTGTCAAAAAACAGTAAGTATATCAATCACTACCTGACTTTATGGGTGGGTTATGGGTAGAAATGTAGTCATTTCAATTAAGATTGAGGATATGAATGCTGGATGGAATAAGGGTTTCATTAGTCCAGAGTGCATCGGACTTGCTTGAAGTGACTATACCTCTCTTTTGTCAAAGTGGGATAAGACCTTGATTTCTCGTTGGCTAAAACGGCGTAATACCAATTTTCAATAGTCGTGACTAACATCTGATACCAAATCCGTTGAGTGTAGGCTACATATCAGGACAGGCACTCATGCAAGAGGCAAGAGGCAAAAGGGGGAATAAATAATCAGTCTTTAACAACCAGATTTAGTATGAAAGCGCAATTCCGCTCTGAGAGAGGAATTGCGCTTTGGAATGATCAACTAAGTCTGTCATTAATTTTGAAAAATGATATAATCTCGTGGAAATTTCCTAAACTGACAAAAGAGAGACACCTGTAGACACCTCCAGAAATGACACTGAAACCCCGATATGTCAAAAGAGGATTCCCGATCCCAGAGGAGTCTAATGGCAAAGATTTGCCCCCTAACCATTCGCTCTGGCATTGTAAAAGAACACTCTATCCGGCCCGTCGAACCGATTGCCATAGTTATCCGCCTGAATCTGTTCTAAAGAACCGAGGGAGTAAATACTTGGTTGACGATAGGTGAGTTTTTGTGGTGTTTTCCCTTCTCGATCGAGGGACAGTTTTTTGTCATCTAAGTTGTGTGTGGACATAGCAACCCTCCAGATCTCTACAGTTCTATTGTACCTTTATCCCCAGTTCGAGTGCCGGGGACTGTAATAATGTGTATCATTCGTCAGAGAAGACTTAACCGTTGTTTGTTTTAAATGCAACCCTTATCCTACAGTCTCTATCGCTCGCTGGGACGTAGTATCAGTATGGTAATCCAAGCCGCACCATCTGAGTTACGAATCCTGACTTTACTGACTTTAATTAGCGGAACTACCCCGGCAATTGTTTTATTTCTGAATAAGGTAATTATCGATCAAGTCTCCCTCCTCTTAACTAAATCTCATCTCGAAGTTCCGGGTGATCTTCTCTGGCACAACCCCATTTTAGTCGCCAGTGTGAGCGGATTAATTTTCCTTAGCTTGTTGACCGATGCCCTCACCACGATCACCAGTTTACTCTTTGCTTCTTTGCGCGATCGAGTGCGAGGATTTGTCGGGGGTAAAGTAATTGATAAAGTCGCTAATTTTCCCGATATTACTCTCTTTGATAATCCCGATTTATTGAACTTAATTAAGTTAACGGAAAAAGGGATCAATCGTTTAGAAGAATTATCCTTTATCCTGATTACCACTCTCAACGGTTTTTTTATCTTTGTTCCTGCCGTTTTACTATCTACTTCGATCGCTCGGTGGATTCCTCTAATTTTATTTACTTCTGCCGCTCCTTCCGTTTATTTTGATTTAAAATATCGCAAACAAAGCTGGCGCACTGAAGAAACCCAGGCGGGTATCGCTCGTCAGATGGATTTATATAAAAACGTTTTGACCGGTGAATTATACGCCAAAGAAATTCGACTATTTTCTTTACAAACACTTTTATTATCTCGCTGGCAAGAACTTTTAAGTAAATTACTCAAATCCATGGCAAAAGTCCGTCAAAGAGGAACCAGTGTGATTGTCTTCTGGTCAATTTTGAGCGGTGTTGGTACTGCCCTACCATATCTTTATATTGTTTTGGGAACTTTGCAAAAAAAATATACATTAGGAGACCTAGCACTCTACGCCGGTTTAATTTTGCAAGTACGTCAGAGTTTATTTTTGCTGATTAATAATGGTTCGGACTTTTACGACGTGGTTTTAGGGACAACTCCCATTTTTCAGTTATTAGATTTAAAATCCAATCTGCAGCAATTAACTCCTCCTTGGCAAGAACAAGAAAACTTAACGGGGATCGAGATGCAAAATTTATCCTTCTCCTATCCCGACAGTGAAGAATTAATCCTCGATGATCTTAACCTGACGATTCAACCTAGGGAAATTATCGCTTTAGTCGGGGAAAATGGGGCGGGAAAGACCACTTTAATCAATCTTCTCTGTCGATTTTACGATCCCTCAGCCGGGCAAATTCTCTGGAATGGAAAAGATTTACGGGCATTTGATTTAAAGGAATTACGCGCCAAAATCGCCGTAGTTATGCAAGATTATGCCCGATTTCCCGCTACAATTCGCGAGAATATTGGCTTTGGTTACTCACCCTTATTAAGAAACTATCCAGCGATACAAGCAGCCTTAAAAAGAGTGAAGATGATCGACCTTATTGAGGAAAATTTTCAAGGATTAGAAACACCCCTAGGTAGAGAATTAGAAGGAGGAATAGAATTATCGGGGGGACAATGGCAAAGAATAGCGATCGCTAGGGCTTTATTACGATTACCAACGGCAGAATTACTCATTTTTGACGAACCGACTGCCTCCCTTGATGCTAATGCAGAATACGAAATCTATCAAATGTTTCGCACTTTAGCCACCGATAAAATGACCATAGTAATTAGTCATCGATTAGCTCTTTCTAAACTGGCAGATCGCATTGTTGTTCTCGAAAAGGGTAAAATTAGCGAAGTAGGAACCCACACAGAACTGATGAGCAAACGAGGACAATATCACCTTATGTTTACTCGTCAAGCTAATAGTTATCAATAACCTGAGTTGCCGATTTTGCCGACTAAAAAACCCCGGTGTGCAGGGGAGGTTAAATTGTGGGAGAAATCCAATGATGAGGATTTTTGTCTGGTTTCCCTCTCTCGCTCTGGAGTGAGAGAATAGTCATACTTAGTTTTTTTGTCCCGATCGAGGGTACTTTCTGAGATAGATCATTGTGATCTAGGGATAAAAAACCGTAATTTTGCCCGATATAACCTTTTATTTGCCCCTATGACTGTCAAAATCGCTCTTAACCCCAATCAGATTCAAAATCTCGATCTCTCATCCTTAGAGAATATTATTCAAGATTATCAGTCCCGATCAGCGATCGCCAAACTGGAACAAGCTCTACAATTAGAGATAGATTATCCTCGTGCTGAGGGTGATATGCGGGAATTATCGGAGATACCGGAAGTCAGGCTGTGGTTTTTGCGTTTAGATGCGGTTTATCCCTGGCTAATCTTTATTCTTGACCCAAAACAGGGAGAAATCGCCCGCTATGCTGCTATGTTGGTCCCGCATCAATTCCATCGCGGGGAAGGAATTCAATATAACCCCGAAGCTTTAGAGATTTTTGTGATGCAAAAACTCTTTATTTTGTCTGATTGGCTGAAAAGTCAGCAAATTCCTGCTTTATCTCGCTTAAAATTTTTCGCTCAACAGTTTGGTTACGATATCGACGAGGAATTTCTCTCTAGTCTCTAAAAGCCTCCTGCGCTGACTAGATAAGGTATTTTTAATATATGGCAAGCTACTGTCTCGCCCAATTTAGCGCCACCAATACCCCTATCAGAGAATCATGGATACAAAATCCTTTAAACGTACCCTACAGCAATCGGATAACTATAACCGCAAGGGATTCGGTCATAAAGAGGAAGTAATGGATGCGATGACCAATGAGTATCAAAGCGACCTGATCCAAGAAATTCGTGAAAATAATTATCGTTTACAACGGGGGGACGTGACGATCTATCTCGCTCAAGCTTTTGGTTTTTGTTGGGGGGTAGAACGCGCTGTCGCCATGGCCTACGAAACTCGTCAACATTTTCCCCAGGAACGTCTCTGGATTACTAACGAAATTATTCACAATCCCTCGGTTAATCAGCGTCTGCGCTCCATGGCCGTGAGTTTTATTCCGGTGGAAAATGGCCAAAAAGACTTTACTGTGGTGGAATCGGGGGATGTGGTGATTTTACCTGCTTTTGGGGCTAGTGTCTCGGAAATGCAAATACTTAACGACAAGGGTTGCATGATTGTGGATACCACTTGTCCCTGGGTTTCTAAGGTGTGGAATTCCGTAGAAAAACACAAAAAAAGCGACCACACTTCGATTATTCACGGCAAATATAATCACGAAGAAACGATCGCCACTAGCTCTTTTGCTGGCACTTATCTGATCGTTTTAAATTTGGATCAAGCTAATTATGTCGCTAATTATATTCTCCACGGTGGCGATAAAAATGAGTTCTTAGAGAAGTTTAAAAATGCCCATTCCCAGGGTTTCGATCCCGATCGCGATCTAGATTATATTGGTATTGCCAATCAAACCACGATGCTGAAAAGTGAAACGGAGGCAATTGGCAAACTCTTCGAGCATACTATGTTGAGAAAGTACGGACCGATCGATTTTAAAGATCATTTCATGAGTTTTAATACCATCTGTGATGCCACTCAAGAGCGTCAAGATGCCATGTTTGAACTGGTGAAAGAACCGCTTTCTTTAATGGTGGTAATTGGCGGTTATAATTCCTCTAATACCACTCACCTACAGGAAATAGCGATCGAGCGTGCCATTCCCTCCTATCATATCGATAGTGCCGAGCGCATTCTCCCCGGTAATCGCATCGAACATAAACCTTTAGGTGGCGATTTAATCATCACCGATAACTGGTTAAATGAGGGAAAAATTATCGTCGGAGTGACTTCTGGTGCTTCCACTCCCGATAAGGTGGTAGAAGAGGTAATCGAGAAAATTTTTGCGCTCAAATCTTCTTTAGTCCCCAGTTAATTAGCCTAGGTGTGTTAGCTTTTGGCAATGGCTGCATCTCATATCGCAAATAGGAGATGCAGCCGATATTTTTCTCAGTGGGATTGCTCAGAAACTAACGACCGCAATCTTGACATTGACGTTAGAACCGTTCGACTCTTCTCGTTTCTGTCTGGAAGGAAGAGCCAATATTTTCCTAAAAACGGCGGGTTTTATCGATTCCGTAGAGGATTCCCGTCACCACGGAGGACAGAATTAATAACAAAATTAATCCCCCGGGTAAAAAAGATAATATTCCCATGCCGCGCAATATATAAACTAACACGGTCACTAATAGGAAACCGAGAAAAAGAGACTTTAAATAGCTAGAATTTGAGCGCATTTACTTAGATTAACACTTCCTCTTGAGTTAAGTTTAACTTTTCGGCAATCATTGCCAGGATTTTTTCTTCCCTTTTTCCGTTACTGATAGATTCCATTGACATACTCCCACCGTCAAGCTACGCTGTGACGGGGGATTCTTTCCACATTGCTGTTAGAAATTCCTTGTTCAACGAGACAACTTAGATTCTCAATGTCTCCACTGAAAATCCAGAGGCCGGACTCTCCCAAGGCGTTTGGGTCGGTTTCTGTTTGCCCAACAGTACCGTTGAGATGATTTCCCAAATATTGTAACCCTTTTTTAAGAATATTTATTGCTGCATTATGATCCCTATCTA
>NZ_SFBV01000298.1:0-2588 GCF_007095585.1 Microcystis sp. M_OC_Ca_00000000_C217Col | reverse complement strand
ATGGGGAAATGGGGAAATGGGGAAATGGGGAAATGGGGAAATGGGGAAATGGGGAAATGGGGAAATGGGGAAATGGGGAAATGGGGAAATGGGGAAATGGGGAAATGGGGAAATGGGGAGATAGGGGAATTTCAACTAATACCCCAAAACCCTAAAACCCTAAAACCCTAAAACCCCAACTCTCAACTCCTGTCTCCTGAATACTGACTCCTCCGATTAATTCATTTGTTCATATCGAAATCCATGTCAGAAATAACCTTGCAAATTAACGGCAAAACTCAAACCTGTTTACCCGCAACTAAACTACCGCAAATGCTAGAAAATTTGGGCATGAATCCTCGCTTAGTTGCAGTGGAATATAACGGGGAAATCCTCCATCGTCAGTATTGGGAAAACACGGAAATCAAGGAGGGGGATCAATTAGAAATTGTTACTATTGTCGGAGGGGGATAAAATAATCAACAATCGACAGTTGAGGGAAAAAACTTGTTAGTTATCGGTTTAATCAGTGGCACATCGGTGGATGGTATCGATACCGCTTTAGTGGAGATTAGCGGTACAGTGGAATCTCCACAGGTGCAGTTATTAGCAGGGGAAACCTATCCCTATTCCCCCCGATTACGCGAGACAATTTTACAAGTCTGTGGGGGAGAAAAGCTATCTATTGAAGCTTTAGCCAGCTTAGATGATGATATAGCCGCAGAATTCGCCCAATCCGCCTTAAATATCCAAAAAGAAGCCCCAAAAGCCCAATTAATCGGCAGTCACGGTCAAACCGTTTTTCATCGACCCCCCGCAAACGATCGCCTCGGTTACACGGTACAATTAGGACGGGGAGCAGCGATCGCAAAAATTACCCGTATTCCCACCATTAGTAATTTTCGCGCTGCCGATATCGCCCAAGCTGGTCACGGTGCGCCCCTAGTGCCGAAAATTGACGCTTATCTGCTTTCTCACCCCACTAAAGCCCGCTGCGTCCAAAATATCGGCGGTATTGGCAATTTAACCTATCTACCCCCCCGACAAAGGGAAAATTGGCAGCAAAAAATTTTCGGTTGGGATACCGGCCCCGGCAACGTCCTCATCGATTTGGCCGTACAATTTTTGAGCCAAGGTCAACAAACCTACGACCATAACGGTCAATGGTCGTCCCAGGGTCAACCCTGCCCCGAATTAGTTCATAAATGGCTACAGGAGCCTTATTTTCAACAATATCCCCCTAAATCCACTGGCAGAGAGTTATTTAGCCCCGCCTATCTAGCCCAATTGCGCCTGGATGCCCAAGCTTATTCCCTCAGTGATGCCGACTGGTTGGCGAGTTTAACCGATTTAACCGCCATTTCGATCGCCCACAGCTATCAAACCTTTTTGCCAGAAATGCCCGCGGAAGTGCTGCTCTGCGGTGGTGGCGCTCGTAATGCCTACCTGCGCCAACGACTCCTAGCACATTTGGGGTCAAATGTCAAGCTTTTGACCACCGATGAGGTAGGATTAAATAGCGATTTTAAAGAAGCGATCGCTTTTGCCCTCTTGGCCTATTGGCGCTGGCACAATTTCCCCGGTAATTTACCGCAAGTCACGGGGGCAAAAGCAGCGGTTTTATTAGGAGAAATTTACAGATGAGCAGCAGCTATGAAATATTTTCAACAATTCAACGCCAAAGGGTCAGCGATGGGCAAATAGTGCCAATTTTAAGCGATTGTGCCGATTATAAACGTCTTTTAATTCTTGTTTGGCCGCAATTGGGAGATTTTGATAGTCTCGAATACGCTTGGTGGTTAGAAAAAGAGGCAGCCCTTTGGCAAAATGCCGGGATAACCATTCGTGCCATCGGTATCGGCGATCGCAATTCAGGGTTAAAATTCGCTGAATATACGAAATTTCGGCAAGATTGGCTTTTTGTTGACCCCAAAGCCGAATTACATAATTTATTAGGACTTTATCGCGGTTTATCGCTAAAATTACCTGGGTTTTCTCCCGGGCAAAATGCTTGGTTAAATCTAATTTTTATGTGTGCGGGTGTGGGTAGTCCGGGGACTCTGGCCGAAGTGCTGCGGGGTTATCTTGGCGATCGCAAAGCCCCCCAATTAATTGCCGAGGAGGAAACAATACAAGCGCGGCCTTTACCAGCTTTCCGGGGTTCCCTATTCAATCTTGCTGGGGGTCAAGGTTTTCAGCGACCTTTTGAATTAGCCACCCTGAGACTTCGTAATATGAGTCAAGTTTTGGGCAATTGGTCAACATATATCCCCGATAGTAGTTATCTCACCCAACGGGGAGGGACTTTTTTATTTGATAGTCAAGGAAATTTACTCTATGAGCATCGGGATCAAGGTATCTTGGGTTTTGCTGAGAATATGAGTTATCCCCTCGCTTTTTTGCAGGATTAAGCTTTTTTATTCTGCATCTCGCTCACTCCCAACTCTTGACTTTTACCTTTTCTAGCTGATAGCTAAAAAACTACTTAAGTAGGGCTTGCTGAATAATGGTAAAACCCTTTTAAAATAAGGCTTTTGACCTGTTAAAGTCCGATGTTCATGCTGCGAAAATAGGATTGGGACTTTCAAAAACCTTGCATTATCCTTCTT
>NZ_SFBV01000297.1:0-4945 GCF_007095585.1 Microcystis sp. M_OC_Ca_00000000_C217Col | reverse complement strand
ACTGATAACTGATAACTGATAACTGATAACTGATAACTGATAACTGATAACTGATAACTGATAACTGATAACTGATAACTGATAACTGATAACTGATAACTGATAACTGATAACTGACTAGCGGACTCCTAAAAACTTATGGGTTTGGAGACTGAGACGCCATTGGGGATGTCGGAGAACATAATTAAAGACTAACTCTTTGCTTTCTACTGTATTCCATTCGGGTTGTAGATATTTGATCACCCCTTCCGATAACTTACTTTCCTGCATAGCTGCCCAGTCTAAATCTTCTGGATTAGCCACGACAATTTTTAACTCATTTACCCGTGCATAAATACTAGGATCGGGCATTTTATAAGTTTTAGGAGAAAAAGTCACCCAATCAAAAACCCCAGTAAAAGGATGAGCGCCAGAAGTTTCTAAATGTACCCGTAAACCCTGATTTTTTAATTCCTTGGTCAAAGGATCAAGATTGTGCATTAAAGGTTCACCCCCGGTAATCACCACCATAGCGGGGTTAGCCCCTTTTGCCATCTCTACCAATTCCCCCAGGGATTGTTGGGGATAACGGTGGGCATTCCAAGACTCTTTTTGGTCGCACCAGGGACAATAGACATCGCAACCTCCTAAACGGAGGAAAAAAGCATTGCTTCCCGTCCAAAAGCCCTCGCCCTGGACGGAATGGAAAGTTTCGACCACAGGATAGGTACAATGGTTTATGCTAACCGTTTTCATAGAATCAGTATTATAGAAAATATGGACATTCCCCTAAACTTCGCCAAATACACCCAATGGTCTGGTATTGCCACGCTGGTTTTTTTGGTACTCACGATTATCGCTTTTCTCGTCGGTTGGGGAATCCGCTTTCGTCTCGTCGGTGTCACTAGCTTTATGGCTGTGTTGACGGTGGGGATTTTCGGTCTTGGGTTAGGATTATTTACCCGTACCGAAATTCCGGGAGCGGTGAGATTCTCCCTTGTCTATGATAACGGAGCAAATCAAGCTGTTATCTCCCTGCCCAATACTGTTACTCCCGAGCAGGTGGAAGCAACCCTAAAACAAGCCGCTAGTGACTTGTTTTCCTCCGGTCGCGCCGGTGCTGGCGGTAATAATCAATTTATCATTAGCGCTCGCACTCTCGTTCATCCTCAGCCCGGTTTATCTGCTCCTTTGTACCTGGGACAGATTAAAAAATCCTTCTCCGCCCCGGGGGATAATACTCCTGAACTACAGCTTTTTCCCGAAAGTTTCGCTAAAATTAGCCAATAATCCTTGAGGTTGTCAAAAAATGTCCAATGCTGTCGCTGTTTTGCCCCTGTTAATCGCCCCCGCACAAGTGATTCGGGGTGACAATGCCCTAGAAGAATCCACCGGCAAGTTAGGGGATTTGGGCAAGCGTCCCCTCGTGGTGGGCGGCGATCGCAATTTAGCTTTTTTGTCATCTCCCCTGAAAAATCTCACTCCTAGCTATCACAGTTACGCCCCCGATTGTTCGGAAAATTCCCTAGCATATTTAAAGGCATCTGTCAAGAGTCATGAGGCAGATTTTATCATCGGTGTGGGTGGCGGCAAAGCCCTCGATACGGCCAAATTACTCGCCCATCAGTGCCATTTGCCGATCGCCACGATTCCCACCTCCGCCGCTACCTGTGCCGCTTGGACAGCCCTATCTAACGTCTATTCCGACGCAGGGGCGTTTCTTTACGATCTGTCCCTAGCCCGTTGTCCGGATTTATTAATTCTCGATTACGGTATTATCCAAACTGCCCCGAAAAGAACCTTAATCGCTGGTATTGGCGATGCGATCGCTAAATGGTACGAAGCTTCCGTCAGTAGCGGTCACTCCACAGAAACCCTGATCATTGCCGCTGTCCAACAGGCCCGGGTTTTGCGGGATATCCTTTTCCAAAAATCCCCGGCAGCCCTAGAAAATATCGGCGGGGAGGACTGGAAACAGGTGGTGGATGCCACCGTTTTATTAGCCGGAGTAATTGGTGGTTTGGGGGGCGCTAATTGTCGCACCGTGGCCGCCCATGCGATTCATAATGGTTTAACCCATATTCCCGCTTGCCATCATGCCCTGCACGGGGAAAAAGTCGCCTACGGAATTCTCGCCCAATTGCGTCTAGAGGAAATAGTTTTGGGTAATCAATTAGCAGTATCGGCCCGGGGGCAACTAATCCAGTTTTATGAACAAATTGGTTTACCGAAATCCCTAGAGGATTTAGGATTAAGAGATGTTTCTCTTGCCCAGTTGCGCCACGCGGCCGCAATTGCCTGTCAGCCTAATTCGGACATTCATCGTTTACCTTTTACGGTTTCCCCTGAACAAGTTATGGCGGCCATGGTTTCTACTACCACTGCCGATACAATCGGGCAGAAAGTTAAAGCTAATTAACGGGAATATTTTCGGGATTTATGGCTTTGTCTGCTGCGGGTGAGTAGTGATTTGATTGTAGTGGTGATAGCTCAAACCTTTGCTTTGTTGGTCATTGTAGTCATGAATAAAGTACCCCCCTCAATTACAGGTTGGGTTGACGTAAGGAAACCTAACCGGGAGTGACCCTTCGGGGTGTTGGGTTTCGCTTAGACAATCGAATTGATACGTTTTCGCTCAACCCAAACTACGAGGACACGGCACTGCGAGGCGATGTGATTGTGTTAAAATCCAGAATCATGAAAGTCAAACAAGTGATTAAAGTGTTAGAAGCGGATGGCTGGTATCTTGCTAGAACACGAGGAAGTCATAGGCAGTATAAACATCCCTCAAAATCTGGTACGGTAACGGTATCGGGGAAATCCAGCGTTGATGTTCCTATTGGGACTCTTAAAAATATATGGCGACAAGCTCAAATTGAGGAGGACAAAATATAATGCGATATGCAGTTGTTATTGAAAAAGGAGAAAATAGCTACGGTGCTTATGTTCCCGATCTTCCCGGATGTGTTGCGGTTGCAGAAACATTAGAAGAAGTTAAACAATTAATTGCTGAGGCAATAATTTTTCATTTGGAAGGCTTAAAAGAAGATGGATTAACTGTTCCTGAATCAGTGTCGATCTGTGAGTATGTAGATGTAGCTTAGGGGGTTCCAAGGTGGAAATAAGATTAGACTCATAGCGGCGATTCATTACAAGCGACAAAAAATTTATATTCGAGAAGTTTTAACTCATGCTGAATAGGACAAAAACAAATGGAAGGAGTGAAAAAATGCCGACGATAGATCTAGAGAAAACACGGCCAGCCTGGACAAACTTAAAGCAAATACTCTTTATCCCTCGCAACGAATCAGAATATGAACAATTAGTAATTATGTTAGATAATTTGATAGATGAAATAGGGGAAAATGAAAATCATCCTCTTGCTTCTTTAATGGAAATTTTGGGAATATTAATAAAAAATTATGAACAGGAAAATGTTCCCGAATTATAAATGGTAGGGGGGGTGCATTCCCAAATATTGGTTAACCTTGAAATTGTCATGTTTTCAGGGAACACACCCTAGGAAGCGATGCGAGCGCACTTTCCGCACAATTCCTATTTCTCTTCTGCCTAGAGTCCTATCTTGTTCGGGTGTTGGGTAAAATCGGTAGCGATAGGCTTTCTCCATGGCTCAGGTTCTAGCATATATCGTGTAAATGCGCTAATATTCAAACTAAAGCCGTCCTCAAAAGACGGGGTTTGGAACTCAATTTTTCGATGACGACAATAATCGACGAGTTAAGGCAACAATGGCAAGATATCCTCTCTCAAACAGATGACTCCTTAACCGATCGCCAAAGGGATACCATTATCAATTGGTTACTCGGTGAAGATAGCCAACGTTGGGAAAATTTAGACCAGAGAGATTTAGAAATCGCTAAACGGGGATTAGTCTATCTTTGGCAAATTTTGCGGCAACGCTATCTGAAAGTTAGTCCCACCCGCGCCTATCATAACCTGATCGATCGTCTCGGTGCTTGTGTCACTCTCCGGCAAAAAATTCGCACTTGGGTTTCCTTAAGTCGCGATCGTCGGCAAGCGGTGGCCGATGTCTTGCAGGAAGTTATTCAAGAAATGTTAAATAGCGATCGCTATCTGCAATCCCAGTTAGCATGGATCGCTCGTTGTACCAATGATCAAGCTACTCGCGATCAGCTGCTGTTAGCCACCCTGGAGGAATACGCTCTGCGTCCGATCCGCAATCAACCCCTGTTAGCCTATCGTTTTGTT
Source organism: Microcystis sp. M_OC_Ca_00000000_C217Col (assembly GCF_007095585.1). Taxonomy (NCBI): domain Bacteria; kingdom Bacillati; phylum Cyanobacteriota; class Cyanophyceae; order Chroococcales; family Microcystaceae; genus Microcystis; species Microcystis sp. M_OC_Ca_00000000_C217Col. Next base: position 736 of record NZ_SFBV01000297.1, on the reverse strand, counting down.
AATTATCTCCGTCGTCAATCGAGAAGCGGTATCACTAATGTGCCGCAGCAAGAAATGATCAGGATTCTCTCCGATGAAATTAGTGGCGATGAGGGGGAAAATAGCTTAAGTTTACTGGATCAAAATGCGATCGCTACCTACGAAGATCAACGCACTTCCCAAGAAGCGCAAATTCAACGGGTAAAGGTTCAAGAGAGTTTTGCCAAGTATCTAGAGGAAAATGTTAGTCGGGAGGCGGTGACTTGGTTTAACCTCTATCTAGGGGGCGAAAACCAAGATGCGATCGCAAAGGCGATGAATATTCCCGTCCAACGGATTTATCGTCTCCGGGAAAAAGTTGGCTATCATGCGATTAAGGTTTTTGCCCTCAAGGAAGGGACAGAATTAATCGCTGAATGGTTACAAATCAGCCCGAAAGAGCATAATTTTGGCTTAACTCTCAGTCAATGGCAAAGTTTCTATGCCGGTCTTTCTCCCACGGGTAAAAGCGTTATCGATGGCTTAAAAGCGGGTAAAACCCTTGAGGAAATCGCTGGCGAATTAAACTGTAAACGCACACAAGTGGTCAAAGAATGGACGCAACTTTATCTAAGCGCTCAAAGTCTCAGGACAAAAACCTAATCAGTTATCAGTTATCAGTTATCAGTTATCAGTTATCAGTTATCAGTTATCAGTTATCAGTTATCAGTTATCAGTTATCAGTTATCAGTTATCAGTTATCAGTTATCAGTTATCA
>NZ_SFBV01000296.1:0-9879 GCF_007095585.1 Microcystis sp. M_OC_Ca_00000000_C217Col | reverse complement strand
GACGGGGGTTATAAGGGATGGAACCCTTATAGAGAAAGGCATGGCTGCGATTTTTGTCAATTGTTTTTGCTCTAGAGCGAACTAATCAATTAAGTCTCTTGCCAGATAAGGATTTAGTCAATTTATGCCCTCCTATCGAACCATACCAAGTAACGAAGAACCTAATTAAATTAAAAATGGACTATGCCGAAATTAACCTTAAGCAACGAACAAGTAATCGAATTAGTCAAACAACTCCCCGAAGACCAGAAACGAGAAGTTTATAAAATTCTCATCCTCAGTCAGTCGGACCGATGGGAATCCTTGTCTAACTACGCCATTGACAAAGCTCGAATCGTGGCGAAAGAATGCGGCTATGATTGGGATACCATGACCGAAGAGGAAAGAGAAGAATTTATCGATGAAATCGTTCACGAACCATCATAATATCCACCGAATTTACAGAGTATATAGCGTTTCCCAATCTCATGAGGTACACCAAAATCTTAACTCCTGACTCGGAGACTCCTGACTCCTCAAAACCTAAGACTCTGTACCTCACCACTATGGGAATTGCTATAAAAGAGCATAATAAGGGACTATTAAGACAATTCTTACCCAAGAAGACGAATTTTAAAATCCTGAAGCCAAAGGAGGTAGAAAGAGCCGTAAACTTAATTAACAATCGAGGCGGCTCCATAACAGCTTAAGCTAGAGCTAGTAAATATAAATAGCACCCTGTTGATTGATGTTAAAGGTGGTATAACCGGGGGTACTCCCCGGAACTTTGGTGACAGTAATCGTGACTAAATTATCATCATTGACTTCTACGGCATAGATTAAACTAGAAGAATAGGGATCTGCGGCTGCATTAGCTCGATTAATCAGAATATATGCTGGAATTACGAAACCTTTTAGGGTTGTCTCCGTACCGGGAGATAATAATTGGGGAGAGGAATTAATATTGGCCGATAGGTCATAATTGAGGTCAATATCGGTTTGATTGATGATTTTAATCTCCACGGGACGACTCGTATTCACCCTAGCAACAGGCTGCCAAGGACCGGGTTGAAAGGTGGTAGCAGGGGGATTCTGAGCGGGTAAAGAGGGGGGAAAAACTAATCCCAGACTTAACACTAGGGAAAGAGTCAAAAAGCGATCGCATTTCATAGATAAATCCTGGTCTAGGGTTTTCATCCTATTTTAGGGAGGTATCCCCAGTGTTTTATACTGAAAGTAGAAGCTTTTGAAATTGTCTATAGCATTGATTGATCAGCTATCAGGGAATATCCTAAGCTTCCCTGATTTTGCTCTGTAAACAAGGCTAAATACACCCATTTTTCTCGAGAAGTTTCCCTAGTAACCCCTATCAACGGTTTAACTTAGGTTGAGATTGATTATATGCCTACTATCGACATATCGGGAGTATCCCACAGTTACGAGTTATTTTCGCCCCAAGCGGATAAACCAGTTTTAGTCTTTATACACGGTTGGCTGCTGAGTCGTCACTACTGGCAGCCTTTGGTAGATATTCTCTCCCCGGATTATCCCTGTCTAGTCTATGATCTCCGGGGCTTTGGCGACTCCCAAAAAATCACCTCTAACAGTCCTCCTAGCAGTTATAACCTTGAATCCTACTCCCAAGACGTTATTACCCTTCTTAACCGCTTAAACCTCGATGCTGCTTGGTTAGTTGGTCATTCCCTCGGTGGTAGTGTTGCTTTGTGGGCCGCGGATAGCTGTCCTGAACGGATTAAAGGGGTAATCTGTATGAATGCCGGCGGTGGCATCTATCTAAAGGAGGAATTTGAGCGATTTCGGGAGGCTGGAAGACAGATTTTACAGAAAAGACCCTCTTGGTTGCCCCGTGTTCCCTTTATTGATGTTTTATTCTCGCGGATGATGGTCAAGCAAACCCTAGGTAAAAAATGGGGCAAACAGCGCGTGATTGATTTTGTCCGGGCCGATTACCAAGCGGCCCTAGGGTCACTTTTGGAAACCACTACTATCAGCGAAGTTCATCTTTTACCCCAGATTGTCTCCCGTCTCCCGCAACCGGTCTATTTTCTGGCGGGGAAAGAGGATACGATTATGGAAGTTAAGTACGTTAACCATCTGGCCAGTTTTCATCCCTTGTTTGAAACTGGCAGCAACGTCATTGAGTTATCCGATTGTGGTCATTTTGCCATGCTGGAACAAACAGCAGCGGTGGCCCAAAAGATGATGGCTATTTTAAATCTGCATCGCAGTTAGAACCTTTAGGTAAGCGCATTCTTGAACTTTTCCAACAGTTTCTTAACTCCACAAACAGTGAACTAAAAACTCAAATCTGATCCCTGATAGCTGTCTCGGAGTCTCCTACTTAATGTCTTAGGCCATAATTAAAACTCAATAACTTTAACCAGAGGCGAGGATTGTCTTTTTCTAGCCAGCTTTGCCAGTTTTTTAACCATTGGGGAAACCAGGGACCCAAAAGCAGATTTTTGACTCCATCAAGGCTAAAATCGAGATAGGAACCCAACCAGCGAATTAAATCCTGACTGCCGGCCATTTCTGCTATCCATAACAGTAAAGTGGGGTTTTTTCTGGCCGCTTTAATTGCTAAACGGCTAAAGGTCAACCAATCGGTTTTATCCTTAATAAAGGTTTCAGAAACCTCCGGCGGTTCGTCGGCCAATAAACCGAAAAATGTGTTTAACATGGCGTTAATTCTTTGGGGGGGTAAGGTTTTTCCCGTGGGAACCATCATTCCTTTAGAAAATAACCAAGTTACCGCCACATTACTTTGATAGGCCCGCACGTTTTCTAGGTCTTTAGCTGTTAGTAAATCGTGTTTTAAGGCCGTATCCAAAAGATGGGTTAAGCGCTCTAAATTACGCACCAAAGAACCGAATCCAGTAAAGATTAAGGGTGATTGCAGGGAGGCGGCATCACCGATGGCTAAAATGCGATCAAAGGAGACAATTCGATCTTTTTTTCCTGTGCTAAAATGCCCCGGTATATAACCAAAGGTGGGTTTTTTCCAAGTTAATTTTTCTGGGTCACACTGTCGATATTCGGGCAGAATAGTAAAGAAATCTTCGTACATTTCTAACAGAGAACCGGGGTTATCGGGATGGACTTGATGATAGTGAAATAGATAAAAGGTTAATTCTTTTCCTTCCCCCGGAAATAATTCCCAAATTAATTGCCTACCTTTAGAAATATCGCCATGGGAATTTAAGACATCACCATAGTGAGAATCCCACACCACCGGATCGAATCCTTCTACTACTGCCCCCACCGTCGGACAGACACTATCAAAGGCACGCACTCCGTTTAATTGCCAAGCAATGGCAGAGGCGGAACCCATGGCATCAATCAATAAACGGCCTTTTATCTGTTGAATTTCTCCACCACGATTAAGGGTGACAGTAACACTATTAGCGGTAATATCAGCCTTAATAAATTCCGTTTGATCGAGAATTTTACCGCCATAGTACTGTATTTTTTTAGCGCAGGATTGCAGCAATTTATCGGAATTAATGGCGATATTTAAAACCGTGGGAGTATGGAGAATTTTGGCTTTCAGATGGGGGGGATTATTGCCATCAAAAAACTTATTAAAGCCATCGATGTATTCTTGGAAGATTAATTCCTCGAATTCTTCGGCGGTAAATAGGCCTAAATTAATTAAACTTTGAAACTCCGATCGAGAGATATTCCATTCCCGATTCATCCGTCCGAAAGGTAGTCTTTCTACTAAGAGGACTCGATAACCTAATTTGGCCATCTGTGCCGCATGAATTGCCCCCAAGGCACCACCAATATAAATTAAGTCGTAGGTGATGGGATGATTATTTTCCTCGCTGCTAGAGAAAATTACCGGCTGCGGTTGTTGGGGATTTTTGGCACTGTCGCGCCAACGTTTTTCCCACCAGTACAAACGTTCTAAATCTGCCTCCCCTTGCGGCATTTTGCGGAAGTAGTGAACCGTTAGGGGATAGTCCGCTTCTAAATCTGTAAAAATTGAGTGATTTTTTTGATCGATATTTGGTAGCGTGTTATACTGCGGCGGAAAACGCTTTTGTAAAGCTCGATCGAGCTGCCGAGTCAGGGATGTTTCTTGATCATGCGATCGCTCACCCCAGCGGAAAACTTTTAAATAAGTAGTCCGTTGCAGCGTCCAGACAAAAATCGACAATTCGATCGCCTCCGATAAGCGCAATCTCACCCCGTTAGGTGTATTTGTCTTGACACCGTTTGCGGGTTGCCAATCGGATTGTAACCACTGACAAACGGCGATCAAGTCAGGAGTCGGAATTTCTCTGTAAAGTATTTCTTTCATCTTGATTTAGTTATTACACCCAAAAATCGTCTGATTACGCTAGACTACACAAAAAGTTTTCTGAAAAAAGTTTAAAAAACTTTACATACCTAGATTAATACACAGCCTACCCCATCTGATTATGAATTATCCCATCCCGACTACCCCCGAAGAAATTGCCGCCCTCCGACAGCGTCCCGTCGATGAGGAGATGATCGCTGCCGTGATTGCGGGAATTATTAGAATGGCCCGCGCTCAGGGTCAATCTCTCGATGATCTGACTGAAGAAATTCTCGCAGAAGACCCGATTTTAGATCAAGTGCAACGACGTTGGTTAAGTCAGCTTTTGACTAATGCTTGGCAAAATTTAGCTGGATGGGTGTAATTGAGCGATGGAATGGCTAACAATCACTCTCGCTAGTGTTTTGACCCTGTTAACTCCCGCAGGGGCAATTATTGATACGGTTTTAGCCCATACCCTTCGCTCTCAAGTCCAAAAAGTGGAACAATTAGCCGTGAGGGTCGATAATACTCCCAATTATCAGGTTCTGCAAGGCAAAATCGATCGAGTTCGCATTTCTGCACGGGGAATTTATCCCCTTGCTGGTGTTCGCATTGAGAAGATCGAGCTAGAAACTGAGCCAATTAGCCTCGATTTGCGGCGATTACAGCAGAAAAACAGCAGTTTAGCCGCCGCACTGCGCCGACCAGCTGCGGGAGCTTTGCATCTTGTCCTCACGGAAACTAATGTTAATCAAGCTTTACAATCGGCAGCGGTCAAAGAACAAATTCAGACCCTGATTAATAATCTGATTCCCTCTAGGGAAGAATTTGGTAGCACAAAATATCAACTTAGTCAAGCAAATTTTAATTTTCTTAATAATAATCGAGTCACCCTCAGCCTGCAGCTAGAGACACAACGGCCAGACGAACCAGCATCCACCCTCAATCTGAGCTTAGAAGTGGGATTTAAGCTAGTGCAGGGGCGAAAAATCGAGCTTATTGACCCCACAGCCACTCTTAATGGTCGTCGCATCTCCTCGCGCCTTCTCAAGGGGTTTGCCGAGGGTATATCCACCCAGTTAGATTTAAAAAACTTCGAGAAACAAGGAATTATCGCCCGCCTTCTCCAATTGCAGATTGACGATGATAAGCTGAGTATAGCCGCCTTTGGCAGCATTGAACCTCGATCGGGGAACCCCAATTAAATTTAACGGTCAGAAAAGAGGAGATATTTCAGTGATCAGTGATCAGTAATCAGTAATCAGTGAAAAGAAAACGGCAATTTCTATTTCAGTGATCGGTAAAAAGTGAAAAGACACTGGGAAACTGCTATTTAATACTGCTCACTTAATACATACCAATAACTGATAACTGATAACTGATAACTGATAACTGATAACTGATAACTGATAACTGATAACTGAATTATGCCTAGTTCTCGCTCTAGTGATAAAATCTCTTTGCCTTGGATAATTGGTATCGGCCTCGCTTTATTTACTGCTGGTGGGGCCACTGCTTGGTTTGCCGTCCATCACCTATCTTCCCCCCAGAAAACTAGCGAAAACCCGATTGAATCTCCCAGTCCGGCGCCGATAAGTCAATCGCCAATTGTTGAACCGATTTCTCCCGGTCCAGTGAAGACAAGTCCGACAGCAACTCCTGCAGCTATTCCTGTTAGGGAAACTCGACAGGTTTATTGGTTAAAAGTGACCGATAGGGGTAATCAATTAGTCACCCAAGAAATTACCGTTCAAAAAGCGGATAGCGACGACCGAGAGTTAACAGCAGTATTGCAAACTCTATTAGCAGGTCCAAGTAATCCTCAGGATATGACTACTATTCCCCCCGGGACTAAATTACTTGATTTAAAAGTAGATAAAACGGGAATTAAAGTTAATCTCTCGCGGGAGTTTGGCACTGATGATGGTCCTGATATGTTGATCGGTCGTTTGGCACAAATCATCTATACTACTACTACCGAGGATCCCAATGCCAAAGTCTGGATTCAAGTGGAAGGAAAACCCCTAGAATTATTAGGAGAAGGCCACGGTATTGAAGTTGCCCAACCGATGACTCGTAAGTTTTTTGAGGAGAATTATCAATTGTAAGTTGTCCGCGCATTTAAATTGTTTGTTGCGATAGCAAATTGAGGTTAACTAGGGGGATTACTGGGGGGATAGGGAAAAAGAATTGGATAGGGAAGTTTAATTCCTTCTTGCTGATATCGTCGGTGTAGGAGTTTAATAAATTCGTGTTTAATGGTGAGATGTTGAAAAAATTCTTCTTCTACCACCTTGAGATAGACTGTTAGCACAATGCTATAGTAATCGAATTTACCATAAAGAATCAAGGGTTTATAGTTACCGAGGTGAGGTTGCAATAACTGAGCGATTTCTTGCATAACTTCTAGGGTAACTTTTTCGACTTTTTCTAAGTCACTATCGTAACTAATGCCCACTTCCACGGGAATCAGTAGGGAGTGATCTGGTAAACTATAGTTACGGAAACTAGAAGAAATGATCTGAGCATTGGGAATGACCAAAAGATTATTGGTAATTTCTTCGATGACTGTGCATCTTAAATCCACATCTCGCACATAACCAGCTTCTCCCGTTCTCAGTTCAATATAATCTCCCGGTCTAACTTTTTTAGAAGTGATAATATTAATCCCTGACATTAAATTAGCTAGGGTATTTTGGAGAGCTAAACCGAGGGAAACACCCCCAATACCAAAGGCAGTAAGCATCGGAGTTATCGAAATGCCAATCGAGCTTAAAATCAGCAAAAAACCGCAGCTAAAAATCAGAACTTTGGCGAGAAATTCAAATAGGGAAGTTAGGGAAGAAATGCCATCATCTCCCGTGGTATAAACTCGTAATATTTCCACGGATAATTGAGCAACAACCCAAGTAGCCGAAGCTAAAAAAGCCACTAGCAGCAATTTTTGGCTCAGGAGAATCAGGGAGGGAAAGAGGGGAAGATTGGGAAGGGAGAGGGCAATATTTAACCCCAAAAGTCCGAACCAAAGTATGCTTAATCCACGAAGGGAACGTAAAACCCCTTCCGAGAAACGCAGGTTTTTTTCTCTGGCAATCGATAAAAGTTGACTGACAACGCGCTGTTCTACGAGCCATCCCAACAGCAGGAAACTGAGGATGATAGTGATAGGTAAGATAATATAGGGCCAATCTTCCAGTCTGGTTAATAGGTTCATTGCTAGAGGGTTAGAAAAAGATGCAGTTTTGTCTTATATTATTCTCCATTTGCCTATCTCTAGCAGGGGCGGTGGAATTTTCGGGCAAAAAGTTGCAAAATGTAAAGAGAAACTCACCTTTCCTTCGGCGGCCTTCGTGAATAGTCAGTTATTTAAACCAAAATTCGGGCTTTATCGACTCTTAATAGTTATAATCGTGGTTTTGTTGCTGATTAGCACCTTTTTAATCACCTTTCATCTGGCTAAGATGTCGGATCCTTACATTAAAGAGGTTTTATCCCTACAAGGTAATGTCAGTCGCGGTTACGAAATCTTTCAGATTAACTGCGCTGCTTGTCACGGTCAGTTTGCTGATGGCATCGTCGGACCGAGTTTAGAGGACGTTTCCCATCGCAAATCGAGAATTAGTCTGATTGAACAGGTAATTAGCGGTAAAACCCCGCCGATGCCCAAATTTCAGCCTGATACTCAAGCTATGGCCGATTTATTGGTTTATTTAGAAAATCTTTCAAAAAACTGACTTGAAAGAGGGTGTAGGGTGTAGGGTGTGGGGTGTAGGGAAGGAAACCTCTTTCATCTGTGGGGGTGAAAACTTTTTCATCGGGACTGACTCTTGGCTGAGATTGATGGTAAGCTAGGACGCGTTGAAACTGGGTGCAGAGTGGGAAGCGGGGGAAGTGGGGACGTGGGGACGTGGGAAGTGGGGGAATTTCAACTAAAACCCTAACACCCCCCGCAAAGCGCACGCAGTGACCACCCCAAAACCCAACCCCTGACCGACTGATAAATTTTACTTATATAGAAAAATTTTGCTTATATTTGGGTACGCTAGTAGAGACACTTAACGATAAATACTTATGTCTTGGCATTCCCAAGTTGAACCGGCAATTATCCAAGGGGATTTCTGGCAAGTTAGCCAGTTTTATCAAGAATTGATAGAAAAAGAACCCTTAGAAATTAGTCATTATTGGTATTTAGGATTGGCCTATCTTTTAGAAGCTAGGGAAGAAGAAGCACAAACCACATGGTTATTCGTCCTCAGTCAAGGGGATGAAGGGGAAATGACTGCGTGGACAGCAGATTTAGTCAATATTTTGGATGGGGAAGCGCGAAGACAATTAGAGTTAGGCAATTTAGAAACCAGTTGGTTAATTCGAGGACATATTCGCGAGATTAGTCCCGATAATATTGATAATTTACTGCGGTTTATTTTATTAGCAATTAATTTGAATTATTTTGAAAAAGAGCAGTTAAAAACTTGGTTATTTGTCGATGTGTTAAAAACAAATGATTTCCAGAGTCTCGAGTTAAGTTTATTAGCAGAAGTTTTAGAAAAATTTCTCGATTCTCAGATACCAGAAACCGTCCCCTACTTAGAGGCAATATTTCAATCTAACTGTCAGCGACAAACTTTTATCAAAGTAGTAGAAGCTAAATTACCTTCTCTAGGCATACCATTGGCTATTGATATTATTAATACTTGTTTAGCAGTAGAACCAGGGCAAATTTATCTGTTAGCTGAACTGTATCAATGTTATTTTTATAATCGAGATTTTGCTGCTGCTATGCAAGTAGCTAGTCAATTAAAAACAAGTTGTCAAGGGTTGCCTTCTCAAGCTGTAGCTGATTTTCTTGCTCTTTATGTCAAATTATTTAGTGGTAATTGGGTCGATATTAAGGCAGATGTTGAAGAATATACAGAATCCTTGCAAAAAACCATCGCTAATCGAGAATGTCCCAGATTACTGGATAAACCATCCCTAGCAATTTTATCCCCTCTAGTTTACCTAGAAGATAACCCACGAAAAAACCGTTACATTAGTAATTGTGTTGGTCAACTTTTTCAGGGATATGTTTGCAATAATTATAAGGGTAATTCTCTTCACAAATCGACTATTAAAGATACCAATAAAGTTCTAAAAATTGGCTATATTGCCCATACTTTATATAATCATTCTATCGGATTGATCTCTAGATGGTTAATGAAGTATCATGACTATAACCAGTTTCATGTCTCTTTATACCTAGTATCTCAAAAAGAAGACCTTATCACTGAAAATAGTTTTAGAAATCAGGTAAATGCTTGCTATAATTTACAGATTGATCCTCTAATGATTGCTGAAAAAATCAGTCAAGATAATATTGATATTTTGGTAGATTTAGACAGCATCACTAATAACACAACTTGTCAAGTCATGGCACTAAAATCCGCACCAATACAAGTGACTTGGTTAGGTTTTGATGCGTCAGGAATTCCTGCAATTGATTACTATCTTGCTGATAATTACGTTTTACCAGCAGATGCACAGGAATATTACCGAGAAAAAATTTGGCGCTTACCTAATTCCTATATTTGTGTGGATGGTGTCGAGGTTGC
>NZ_SFBV01000295.1:0-19674 GCF_007095585.1 Microcystis sp. M_OC_Ca_00000000_C217Col | reverse complement strand
TGTCCACGCCCTTTTTCAGAATATAGGCACCCAAGCTACAAAGCGGTATTTTTTACCTAGGTTGGGACGGGTTGCCTACTTCTCAAGATACAAGGTTGGGTTGAAGCATGAAACCCAACGCCTGCATGGGTTACGCTACCGCTAACCCATCCTACAAATAATTGTGCCTCCCTACTTACGTCGAGAACCAAAACTCCCCGAAAGTGGAAACGCTACTGCGTTAGTTTCATTCTGGTCGTGATTCATCTCCCGTTAACCGCTACGCGGTTTAACGGGAGTCCTCTCGCTCCATTGAGATAGACTATAATGGGAGATTTGGGTGGGTGGAATTAAATATAAGATGAACGTAGGTTGGGTTGAAGCATGAAACCCAACGCCCGATTATGTTACGCTACCGCTAACCCATCCTACAAATAATTGTGCCTCCCTACTTAACTAGACATAATCCGAAAATTATGCCCCCGTCAGACCGAATCCACAAGCATTTTAACTTAACGTCCATCGACTGCCAGGCGGCGGACGGAGCTAAATAAGGGTCGGGAGGTCAGTCCCCGTCATACCTAACGATAAAGGGCGCAAACCTTACGCCCTTTACAGAATGATTTTAAACCGATTGCTCTAGCAAAATTGTCTGTTTACCCGATGTTAATAACAACTGGGTTTGCTTAATTTCTCCCTTGTGGTTACGCCATTGAATGTCAACGGGTAAAGCGGTATTAGGGTCAATTTTGCCTAAACCAAAGTGTAATACTGGACTTCTCACACCAGAATGACCATTGCCCCCATCTACCTGCGCCACCAGCTGACTGCCATCAGGTAGAGACACCTTAACCGCTGCCCCAATTGCGGGGATACCCATTTTCCCTTTTTCTGAAGAGGGATTAGGGGAGAGCGCAGGGTTTAAAAGCTCTAATTCCAGACATTGACCGATATTTGGACTATCATTGCGATAAAAATAAGAGGTTTCCCACTGATTTGCCACTACAAAGTCTAAATCCCCATCTCCATCCACATCGGCGGTGGCAATTCCTCTGGTGACAGAGGGATCATCTAAGCTTAATTGCGATGCCAAATCATAGTAACGTCCATCTTTACCCCGCACAAAAAAGGGATTATGTTGATGACCACTTAAATCGTCTCCATCTTGGAAATGAAACCAACTATTGGGGATTTTCAGGACTTGATCATTACTCATGGCTAACTCATGTAATTCCGGCCAACGATTGATGCCACCTTTACGAAATCCTGTGGCTTGCAACGCTTCTAACTCCCCATCATTATCAAAATCGCCGAATTTTGTTTCCCAACTCCAGCCACTACGAGAGACTCCCAGGGGTTCGCTTTTATCGACATAAGGGGCGATTCCTCGGGACATTTTCTCCGTTTCTCCCGTACTGGTAAAGAGAAAATGACTTTCCTCTAGGGCGTATTCCGAAGCAATATTACTCACATAGATGTCTAGGAGTCCATCATGGTTAATATCCCCGAAATCCACCCCCATTCCCTTAAAGCTATCATGGCCCAGTACCTTAGAATTAGGTGTCGTTAACCCTTTTTGCCCTTCCAGTAAGGCAAATTGGAGATGTCCTCTAGTAGAACGATTATGTAAGAGGCGATCGGATCCGAAATCATTGGCAAAATAAATCTCTGGCAATAAATCCCCGTCTAAATCGGCTGTTCCGACGGCCAATGTCCAACCATGAGCAATTTTCTCCTCAAAAGCATCTTGGACTTCTTGATAAGTCACTCCAGTGGTAGAGGCATCGGACCACAAGAAAACTCGATTTTTACCGCCATTATAAGCACGGGTCATCGAATCTTGCATTTTCTCGATTTTCTGGGAATTGACATCCAAAATCTCGGCATTATCTGGGAAGTAATTGCCAATGATTAAGTCTGGGTGTCCGTCCCCATCTAAATCCGAGAAGGTTGCCGCATTGGTGTACCATTTTTCCCTTTTTTGGCTGATTTGCTGCTGAAGATAACCTTGATCTTGCTTGATAAAAGCGATCGGTGTTCGTCCCCAATAATACACCAATAGATCCCTGAGTCCATCCTCATTGAGATCACTAGGAATACATCCCATCGGGGCCATGGTTTGGTCGTTATAGTCAAAATCGGTGACATTCAGGGTGAAGGGCTGATAACGATTGCCCGTACTCGGAACAGGGGAGATAATCACCTGATTACTTTGGGTTTCTACATGACAGAGATCATTATCCAAGCCATCTCCATCGAGATCCCCCAGGGCAACTGCCGCCCCAACTGCCGAAATCCAGCCCGAATGACGGCTTAAACTGGGATTTGTCGGTCTTTCTACTTGATAGGGTTGATTTTCTAATTCAGGTAAGGGAAAACGAGTAAAGGCAAAGCGAGAAGCGATCGCATCTCTTGCGGCCATTGATAGGGCAGGGAGACGGGAAACAGAGAATAAGACTAAAATTAGCCCCAATGCCAAGATAGACTTGCTATGGCGTCGGATGAATTTTTCCAAACGATTCATGGTTTCAAAGAAGTAACTACATTCAATCTAAGCTTAAGACAGTTTAGGGGATTAAGTACGAAAATGACTTTGGATGGCTTGTCGCCATTGTTCATAGGCAGGGATTTGGTCGTGGTAATCTAAGCCGATGAGGGTATCATCAGTGATCTTGGCTGTTTCAGTAATAGCCATTCCACACAAAATTTGACAGGCTATTTCGGTATTTTCCTGGCAGTTTTCGGCTAGTAAACGTGCTTTTGCCGCAAAAGCTGCTCCCTGGGCTAATTCTGCTCTATAAGGTTCAGCCAGCTGTTTTAAATGTTGAATTTCTTCGGGAGACACTCCCCCCGCGTAAGTGCAAGCCAAGCCGATCCCACTCCATAAATGGGGTTGAAGCAGCGGGTCGAATTTTTGGATCTGATCGGCAATTTCGGGAATATTTGCCCCTTTCACAAACCAAAGACTGCGCCCTAACCCTTGGGCAAAGACAAGACGCGCATAACCCGATAATTCTTGAGGAGACTTTCTCTCTCGGATATACTTAGGCCAGGCAAAGTATCCTTGATGAAATCCATAGCCGTCAAGGGCTAACCAACCTAATAGGGAATCTGGAAAATTTTGGGCAGAATGTTCTAATTTTTGGAGATAAAAGCGCAAAGAAAAAGGAATACGGGCTAATTGCCATCCTTTCCCTACATAGGCCATGTAAATATGCTTTTTCCCCTCGTTTGCTAAAAAATGCTCAAAGCGATTGCGCTTACCCAGGGTTAAACAATCTAGCAAAGATAAAGCCATCGCTGCCCCTTCATAAGCAAATCCTCTCAAATTGAGCGTGACACCTTCAAGAAGAGGAAACAAGTCCGTGAGAGAATGAGCCATAATTGCTGCATTATAGCCATAGATAAAAGTTTGCCCGATCGTTTCCAAATATATCTGTTTTTGAGGCTGAACAGCCAGGCCGCCGCTTTGCGTATCACAGATGAATCCGCGCTGATTAAAGGTTGCCGCTTGGGGTGAAAGGAGCAACAATCGTTGTGGAAAACGATTTACCTGCCTAGGAGAAAATTTGTGATCAAAATTGACAGCAGGATGCTCGAAGGGTGTGCCTGAGAAATTAGATGCCATTGTTAAAAAAAGTTGACAAAGTTGACAACCCTTGATGGGAGGCCGAAGATATGACCTCATGTTACCTTAAACAAAGTTTATTTGATGAATCCTTATCCCTGTTAACAACCATGGCTAACTTTCGCCTTCAAAATTCCTATTCTTTAAAATATTGGTTTTGGGGTCTTTTAGGAGCTTTTATGGGATTTAGCTTGGGAACAACCGTTATTATCTTCTATTTTAGACCAGAATCATCCTTGAAAGCTTCCCAGTTATCGATTTCCCCGATGGTTTCTCCTGATACTCCCGAAGCTGTTGCTGCCCTTGGTTATCTTGAACCTCAAGGTGGAATTACTCAAATATCAGCTACTGCCTTTTTGGAAGGAAGTAGAGTAGATAAAATACTGGTAAAACAGGGAGAAACAGTTGAAAAAGGCGAAATTTTGGCTATTTTAGATAATAATGCCCGTTTGCGAGCATCCCTGAAACAAGCTCAAGCAAATCTGGATTTAGCAGCATCTAAACTCGAAAAAGTGAGAGAAGGGGCAAAAAAAGGCGAAATTATGGCTCAAGATTCCCGTATGCGTCAAAGCAAAGCGGAATTAGAGGGACAAATAATGAGGCAAAAAGCAGCGATCTCTAGTTTGGAATCGGAACTTGAAGGGGAAAAACTAGGACAAAAAGCTACCGTTGAAAGAATTAAAGCAGAATTGAATAATTCTCTCACAGATTGTCAACGTTATCAATCTTTATACCGTAATGGTGCAGTTTCTCAAGGGGAAAAAGAGCGATTTTGTTTAGAGGCGACAACTACACAAAAAAGACTCCAAGAAGCTGAGGCTAACTTGCAACGCATTACGACTACCTTAGAACAAAAAATTCAGGAAGCCAGAGCCAATCTACAACGAACTCTTAATACTTTAGAACAACAAATTCAAGAAAACCAAGCTATGTTAAGTGCAGTTACGGAAATTCGTCCTGTTGATCTTCAAATTGCTCAAGATGAAGTAATGACAGCTAAGGCTAATGTAGAACGCGCTCAGGCGGAATTAGAATTATCCTATGTGCGTGCGCCCCATGCAGGAAGAATTTTAAAAATTCATACTTTTCCTGGAGAATTAGTGAAAAATGAAGGGATTTTAGATTTGGGAAACATCCAAAAAATGTATGTGAAAGCAGAAGTGTATGAAACCGATATTAGTCGAGTTAAATTAGGTCAATCTGTAACGATAAAAACCGATAAACTGCTCGGAGATTTAGAGGGAACTGTGGAAGAAATAGGTTGGAAAGTGGGACGACAAGATGTTTTAGGAACCGATCCTGTTGTCGATACAGATGCTAGAGTCGTCGAGGTAAAAATTAGCTTAGATCATCGCTCTAGTGCTAAAGTTAATCGGTTAACTAACTTAAAGGTTAATGTGATCATTCACCCTAACTAAATAACTCATTCATAAGATGAATATTCCCACTGCTTGGTTACAATTAGCTCATAAAAAAACTCGTTTAATTGTTGCGCTGTCTGGTATTATTTTTTCCACTGTGATTATTTTTATGCAGTTGGGAATTCGAGATGCTTTATTTGAGAGTGCTGTTCATTTACATAATAGTTTAGAAGGTGATGCTTTCCTGATTAGTCCCCGTTCTACATCCTTAATTGCCATGGAAAGTTTTAGTGAGCGAAGACTATTACAAGTCTTATCCTTTAATGAAGTGGAATTAGTCAGTCCAATCTATGTAGGCTATGCTCAATGGAAAAATCCCGATACAAAAAACTATTGGCGTAATATTTTTGTAATTGGAATTGACTTAAGATATCAAGCATTTAAGGCTGTGGGAATCAAAGAAAATTGGCAAAAATTAAAGATAAAATATACCACCTTATTTGACCAAAATTCTCGTAGGGAGTTTGGAAATATTGCTGAAGATTTCCAGAAGGGTAAAACTATTATTACTGAGGTGGGAAATTCTGGTAATAATCGAAAAATAGAAGTGGTTGGTCTCTTTGAATTAGGGACATCTTTTGGTTCAGATGGTAACTTACTAATGAGCTACTCTAACTTTTTAAGAATATTTCAGAATCGTTCATCTCGGTTCATTGATATTGGCTTAATTAAGTTTCAACCAGATATTGATCAGCAATCCTTACTCAAAAAGTTAAAGAAATATTTGCCGAAAGATGTCAAAATATTAAGCAAGCAAGAGTTGATTAACTTTGAAAAAAATTATTGGGCAACCAGTACAGCTATTGGTTTTATTTTTAATTTGGGGGTATTTTTAGGATTAGTGGTCGGGATTGTGGTGGTTTATCAAATTCTTTATACCAATGTTGCAGAACACTTAGCAGAATATGCAACTCTAAAAGCAATGGGATATCACAATCGTTATCTTCTCTGGCTTGTCTTTCAGCAAGCTCTGATTATTGCAGTATTGGGTTATATTCCTGGCTTTTTATTAGGGATGATTCAGTATTATTTTACCCAAAAATACACCTTACTTCCCATTGAAATGACCCCTACTAGAGCAATATTCGTCTTTGGCTTAACCTTGCTCATGTCCTTGATTGCTGGAGCCACGGCTATTAATAAGCTCCAATACGCCGATCCTGCCGATATTTTTTAGAGGATGTTTGAAAAGGGTTAGGGGTAGCGTAGTCATCTAGGCCAGCCGCCTCAACAAGAGTCGGCTCATACCGGGATAAATGAAAGCGGCGGAAGTTTCGGGTTAAGCTCATTTAAACCACTAATTGGCTATAACCAGTTTAGGAGAGTCATTTTTTATCGGTTATTTTTATCTCACATTCCTCGGGTTATCCTTTAGATTGGGATGTGATAGTTCTCTAAAGCTAATTGCAGTTGAGCAGGAATTGGAGTGGGTCTGGTTTCACTATCCTCTCGTCGCATACAGGCCGTTTGTTGTTCTCCTTTTGCCACTAATTCTTCACCTTCATCAGTCACTCGCCAATATTCAAATAACATGGTAATTCGGTTTTGTTTAATCTCTCCTAAACGCATCCGAATAATAACATGATCAAAGGCAAATAATTCGGACAGATACTCACAGGATACTCGAACCGTTACTAAAGCCAATCCTTGGGATAATTCTGTGATAATATCTGGGGCATTATCTTTGAGAAACATTTCCCGACAACGACCTTGCCATTGCACATAATTGGCATAATAAACATTACCAACTAAATTGGTTTCTTGAAAACTGACAATGTGATGATATTCGTAGGCTTTCATCATGATTATTTAGCAATTTTTTCGAGATTAACAACGGTTTTAAAAGAACGCTATTGACAATTGACCAATTTTGTCAGCTGCTTGTCCTCTACACATTTGCAATCATACCAGTCAATCAGAATAGTTATGATCTCAACTGCGATGACAAATTCTACTCCAATATGTCTGAACCGCGCTCTGGGTAGGCAAACCATATAAAGTTCATTTTGTCAAGGATTGTTAAGATGCGCTTACCCTGAGTTATAGTAGGAATTTTAAGATGATCATAGGTTATCCTGATAATGATAAACTAAAGACAAGTTTTTTATTTTCTGATTATAACTCATGAATCAACCGTTAACTCGTTTTTCTCAAGAATGGTGGTCTGTCTATCAAACCACATGGAACGAACAAGAAAACTTAGGTAAAAAGTTCGCTAAATTGGGAAAAGTAATTCTTTGGTTTAGTGATCGTCAGGGGGTTTCTGTTTGTTCAGAATGGGATGATCAGGGTCAGATTGTTAGTTTAGAACTGATTGAGGAAATGGATGAATCTTTACCGATTTTTTCAGCGACTAGAGAGAATTGGGAACGATTCGTTAATCAAGAAATTGGTGCAGTTAAAGCGGTAATGACAGGGTTAATTGATTATCGAGGATCGATGACGATTATTGTTAAATATGGTCGTCACTTTGATTGTTTAGCAGAAGTAGCTCAAAAAGTCAATTAATTATTTTATTTTGACTTTGTATTCCAGTCTGTATTATTTGCCAAAATCCTAGTCACTAATGAATGAAGAAAAGGTAAATCTTGCTTAACAGTATCCCAAACCACGTCTAATTTAACAGAAAAATATTGATGAGTTACTTTATCTCTCATTTTAGCGATATCTTTCCAAGGAACTTGAGGATGTTGTTGTCTAATATTCTCAGGAATTTTCTTAACAGCTTCACCGATAATTTGAATGGCTCTGGTAACGGCAAAAATCGTCTTTTTATCTTGACAAAAATCATCAAAATCCATTCCCTCTGTGAATTCAATTGCTAAACCAATTGCTTCTTCCATATCTCTTAAATAATCTTCACTATATCGCTCAATCATAAATAAATAACCTCTGAGAGAATTTGCTCGCCAATTTTCGGTTTAAGACTATCTTTCATGACTAAATCAACTTGAACGCCTAACAAATCACTAAGATAGTTTTCTAGGCGACAAAAGGTCAATAAACCAAAGTGATAGCCTGATTCAAATTCAACTAATATATCAAGGTCGCTGTCTGGTGTTGCTTCTCCCCTAACATAAGAGCCAAAGATTCCTAGTGCTTGAATATGGTACTGTTTCTTTAAATAGGAATCTTGCTTTTTCAAGCAAGTTTTAATATTTTCTAGGTTAGTCATTTGAAGAATTAGGTAATTTTTCAGCGATCACTATTAGAATAACCTTTATTATACAAAAATTGTTGATATAATTAATGAACTTCTGGCAGAACGTAGGTTGGGTTGAAGCATGAAACCCAACGCATATTAAAATAACCTTTATTATACAAAAATTGTTGATATAATTAATGAACTTCTGGCAGTTTCGAGAGAAATTTTTTGTTCAGTTTACCAAGTTTGGTCATGTTTTGATTATAGCCATCCCTTAAGGAAATAGGGTGAGCAGAACCCACCCTAGGTTAAGTTTATTAACGTTTTTTGCTAAGTTGGGTTAATCCCAGTCCACCAATAGCAAAAAGTCCTAAGGAAGAAGTATCACTATTTTCGCAGGGGATAGGAGTAGGGTTAGAATTGTCCATTGTTTTTGAAAGATTAGGATATTATTTATTATATAGCAATTAGGCGGGAAAGGCATGGCTGAGGTGACAGCTAATTACGACAAAACATGGAAAGAAGCGATTAGCACTTATTTGGCAGAGTTCTTAAGCTTCTTTTATCCCAATATTTATCAAGAAATTGACTGGAATCAAACCCCTATTTCCCTTGATAAAGAATTAGAAAAAATTACGGCAGCTGCGGAAACTGAGCAACGCTATGCTGATAAATTATTGAAAGTTTGGTTATTAGATAATCAGGAAATCTGGCTTTTAATTCATATTGAAGTCCAAAGTCAATATGATCTAAAATTCCCTCAACGAATGTTTATTTATAATTATCGAGCCTTTGATTTGTACCATAAACCCGTTATTAGTTTAGCTATTTTAGGGGATGAAAGTAGGTCTTGGCGACCGGATTTTTATCAATATGGGTTAGGGGGAAGTCAAGTGAGAGTCGATTTTTTAATGGTCAAATTATTGGATTATCAATGGGAAGACTTAGAACAAAGTGAGAATATTTGGGCTATAATAGTCATGGCACACCTAAAAACTAAGGCTACGACTAATAATCTCAGGGAGCGTGAACAATGGAAGTGGAACTTAGTCAGAGGTTTATATCAAAGGGGATTAACCAAGTTTGAGATTATCAATCTAGGGAAATTCATTGATAAAATGATGACCTTACCCCCGCAACTTCAACTTAACTTTAAAACAAAACTCAGTCAATACGAGGAGGAAAACAAAATGCCTTTTTTAAGCACCATAGAAGAAATGGCTCTCGAAGAAGGAGCTAAATCAGGAGCTAAATTAACTAACCAAAAACATATCATTTTGGCTTTACAAAGTCGTTTTGGGGAGATTCCTAATTCCCTAATTGAAACGATTAACCAAATTGAGGATGTGTCTGTCTTAGAGAGTCTTTTTGTTCCCAGTATTACTATTAATTCATTGGAGGAATTTCAACAGTTAGTTAATGACTCTTTATCTTAATTAATACGAGGAGGAGAGCAATCATGCCTTTTTTAAGCACCATAGAAGAAATGGCTCTCGAAGAAGGAGCTAAATCAGGAGCTAAATTAACTAGCCAAAAGTATATTATTTTAGCTTTACAAAGTCGTTTTGGGGAGATTCCTAATTCCCTGATTGAAACGATTAACCAAATTGAGGATGTGTCTGTCTTAGAGAGTCTTTTTGTTCCCAGTATTACTATTAATTCATTGGAGGAATTTCAACAGCTAGTTAATGACTCTTTATCTTAATTAATACGAGGAGGAGAGCAATCATGCCTTTTTTAAGGACTAGAGACAACTTTTCAGCACAATTAACTAGAGGAATAGGGTAAATACTCATTTACCCCCATTTTCCTAATACTTTCTTTGACTTTGACTCAAATTTAAACTAATCTCCCCTCATTCATAGGTGGAAAACGATGATAATACATGGCAATCATCATGGGAATTAGAACCATTAAGTTATAGAAAAGATGCAGTTCTAACCGAGGAAACCAAATTTGTCCGATACTAATAGGAACGCGAGAATCCCATAAGTTTTGACCAATAACAGCTTGTCCTAAGAGTAAAGCGTGTTCAAAATGATGATAGAATTGTAATCCTAAGGCCAAATCCCACCAAATACGAGCTTTTCCATGAAAAGAAGGACGAAAAATAGCTAACCCTAATAACATAAAAAGAGCGTGTCCATAGTGTAGCCATTCCGAGCGCATTAACCAAGGTTTCCAGAGTCCTAATAACCCTAAACACTCCGGTCTCGGCCATCCTAAACCCCACAATTGATAAGCTTGAATAATATGTTCTGAGATGTGGGCAATAGTCACTATCATAAAGATTTGCATCCCCAATTTATGCCAGCGTCCATTCATCGCATAAACGAAAGAACGGATGATATTTGAAATCGGTTGAATAGGGTTTCTTTGGTTGGGAATTTGTCGAACTGTGGTCATGATTTGGTTCTCCTGTGGTTTAAAAAAGGGTAAAACTGGATAAGTTTTATCAGAAAACCTTTGCTGGTTCTGTCTGAAGTAAGTCCGATTTTTTCTGAACTGTTTGGACAAATATTGCCAAGATGAAAGCTGTCTTGATTTCTCGGAAAGAAACAGGTAAAGTGATGATTAAATCCTTTCCTGAAGATAACCACAAAATAGGGGATAAAGGGGTTAATTGTTGAGAGAAAGACGATAAAGTTAACGGGATATCGAGACTCAAACCCGCTTTCTTAATACTTTCTTTAGCAGACCAAATGCGAGTCGCTGCCATATTAAAATCCTCATGATTCTCTTGACTAATTACCTCCGCTAAATTAAAGGAATTTTCCCCCAATAAATCGCGCCACATCTGCACATCACGGGGGATAATCGGTTCCAGATCGCATCCTGACGCACCCTTAAGCACAAGGGTTAAATCTTCGGCATGAGATACCGAAACCGTCTCGTTATCGCTTAATTCGGGCTTGCCATCCCCCCGACGCTGAATTACACTAGGGGATGAGGTTAACATCCCTAAACTGCGATCGCTTCTGACTCGTCTTTCTACCGTTGCATCCCGATCGAGAATTAAAGTTAAATCGACATTAGGCATCATCTCCTTGATCTTTCGTTCTAAATAACAGGGTAAAAGGGCTGGAATCCAGGGATCTTGAGGATTTCTGTGTTTAATCACCTTTAATTCCAATCCTTGCCACACTTCTAAGAGATTGCCATCGTTATTGAATACCTCAAGATCATAGACAAAGGTATCTCCTTGATGCAGTCTTTCTTTGGCTGAAACAAACTGATTTTCGCCTAAATTGACAGAATATACCGTTAAGCGTTCTATGCCAGTGGGTAAAATAGTGGCATGGGGAACACAAGCTTGTAAAGCATGGATAACGGCATCTCTTGCCCCTGCATCGCCTAAAATCAGGGATTGAGGTAAATAACGACTAAACCAAGCAGTTTTTGGCTCAATGTTAATTTCTGCAATACATTCGGTTGCTTTGAGATGAGAATAACCCTTAATTCGTTGAAATCTTGCTTTATGGAACAATAAATGACCATATAAGTCCGTATCTGGGTTAATTTGAGGGTTATTTTTTCCTTCTTTAAGGGGGACAGGGGGGATCAATGGGCGACAGTCTGGCGCCCCCACAGAAGAATGGCTGATGATGGCTTCAAAATGATCGATACTAAACCCTGTATTGGCACAGCGAATAACGGCCTTAACCTTTCCAGAATCGGTGATTAAGGTAGCAATTTGTATCTTTAATGGTTTATCGGCAGAAACCACGATCGGACGGTTAAATTTAACCGATTCAAACCTTAATCCTCCAGTTTCCCCCTTGTTAAGGGGGACGGAAGGGGGATCTTGGTTTTCCCCCTTGTTAAGGGTTTGATCCTCCTTCCTTGCTAAGGTGGGGAGTAATGCAGTGGCCACCTGCGCGATCGCTTCTAACCCCAAGACACCGGGGAAAATGTATTCTCCTTGATAAACATGATCTTGTAAATAAGGATCATTGTCTAAGGATAATTCTGCTTCAGTAATCAGTTCAATTCCCGTGTAATGAACTTTCTTTGTCTCTAAAAAGCGTAAAAAAGATAATTCTTGCGGTTTTAAGCTTAAAGTCGGAGGTTCACCAAAACGCCCGGCGATGATAACAGAGGCAGTGGGTAGGGATTGATTTAAAAGTAAATGTAAGTATTTAATGCCAATATCGGGAGAAATAGGGGTAATACCTTCATTTCTTAGCTTTTCAACTGTTCCTAAACGTTCTCCCATGCCAATACCGGACCAAACCGACCATTCTAGGTTTAAACAGCGACAATTAGGGTATTTTCGACTAAATTCCGCTACAATATTCCCTAACCATTCATTGGCTAACCCATAGTCTGCTTCTCCTTTCAATCCAGTCTCGGCAATAATTGAACCGAAGGTGATTAAATAGTTGAGAGAATCGGGGTTAATTTCCGTTAAGATATGTTGCAAACCCTTGACTTTTGGAGCTAAAGTTGCTATAAAATCTTCTGGTTCGAGATGTTGAATTAATTTCGGTGTATTAACCCCCGCACCGTGTAAAATTCCCGTAATTTCTCCTAAATTTGTCTTAATTTCGGCGATAGTTTGCTGAACTGACTCAGCATCACTGACATCACAAGAATAATAATGGACTTGGATGTTTGCAGACTTCATTCTTGCTAAATTTTCGGCTAATTCTCGGTTATCTTCAGGTTGAGAACGTCCTAAAATCGCTAAGGTGGCTTTACTTTCTTTAGCTAAGGATAAGGCACATTCTGAGGCAATACCTCTCCCTCCTCCCGTCACCAAAAGAAGCTCCTTGATTTTGCTTTTATTTGAACTTTTTAGGGCTTTTTTCTGCTTAGGGTTATCGGTATCTTTTTCTAACCCTAACAAGTTTAATTGACGAACAAACCGTTTTCCGTTTTCATCATAATAAACTTCTGTATAGCTATCGGTTGCAGTGATTTCTGAGAGAATGATATTAACTGCATTGGGATGATGAAAAGGAATATCAATCACACAGGTAGGAATTTGACGATTTTCTAGATAAAAAGTTCTCGCAAAGGACGCATATCCTCCTCCTTGTTGAATCAAAATCAAGGGTTTTTTCTCTTTTATAGATAATTTTGCCCCTTTTAAAAGCAAATCGATTTCTGATTCATCAGGATAGGGTTTTAAACAAATAATGATCCCTTTTTTCTGCTCATGCTTTAAGGTGGGTTGTAAAACAGATAAGTTAGGTAATAAAGGATGATCAGCATGGGCGATAATATGCCAATTTCCTGCTTTTTCTCGATTTATTTGCTTTTTATCTGATTTAATTAACGGTTTTTCGATTAATTCAACCGTAAACGCACGCACCCAATTATCAACACCCATAGGGATTGATTCTTGAGGAATTTGGGGATTATTTTTGCCTAATTCTTCTAAAGCTGCTGCTAGATCCTGAATAGTTGCATTCGCATAATCTGTCGGTGAATGGGGAGGAGATAAGTCTAACTGACGCGCTGCTTCGATCACTAATTGACTGACACTGATAGAATTAAGGTGCAGATCCGCCAACAAGCGATGATGATTTTCAATGGTTTCTAGGGGTAATTCTGTTTTTTGTGCCACCAATTGACGAATAACTTCAATTTTTGAGGTTTGAGGTTTCAGGTTTGAGGTTTCAGGTTTGAGTTTTTGGCTATGATTAGGCAATAAAAGATCAATATTTTCTACTTTTGCCTGTTGACTTTTGCCCTTTGCCTTGATCTCACATGGATTGGCAATAAAATGGGGTTGATAGTCTAAATTAAAGGGACGACTAAATCTATCTTCAAATAACCCTTGATAGTTAACCTTGACACCATTAACAAACATCACTGCAACCGTTTTCAATAACCCTTGTAAAGACTCACTGCTGCTATCGAGAGAAATTACGGGAATATCCGTTATATCTGCCACTAAACGGCTTAATATGGAACCAGAACCCACTTCAATGAATAAATCAACCTCTTTCTCTGCTGACTTGACTGCATCGATGAAGCGCACGGGTGAGGTGATTTGTTCTAACAAAAGCGAGCGCCAGTCGGTATTTAATGGCAATTTTTCGCCCGTTACGGTAGAAATAACCGTTTTTTCCAGGGAATTTAAGGGATAAGTTTGTAAATAATCTTCTAAGGGTTGCACAGCCCGGGCCACTAGGGGAGAATGGAAGGCATGGGAGACAGGCAAATAAACGGTTTTAATACCTTTATTTTGGGCTTTTTCAACAACATCCTTAATCCCTAATTCCTCTCCTGAGATTATTGTCTGATAGGGTGAATTTAATCCCGCAATCTCAACGATACGTCCATTTAATAAACTTTTAACCGTTTCTGCATCGGCGTTAATGCTGGCCATTCTACCTGTTGGGTGGCCCAGTTGTGCCATTGCTTGACCGCGAATTTTAGCTAGATTAATTAATTGAGTCTTATCATAGGCATTTGCCCAAAATAAAGCGCATAATTCCCCTAAACTGTGTCCTATGGCTAAATCTGCTTTAATATTTAAGTTTTCTAGGAGTTGTAACCCCCCTAGGCAAGCCGTAACGATCGCCGGTTGAGCAATATTCGTCACCGTGTTATCCTTACCCTTGGCCAACTGAGCCTTGTTATATAATTGTTTAATCACAGGAAAACGTCTTTCCCAGAGTCCCCCATGAAGATAAACTGGTGCGGATTGCCCCGGAAAGAGAAAACCTATTTTATTGATCTGTTTTTCGTTATTGGTAAAGATATTATCTAAATTTTGACCGGCGGGGATCAACGAGCGCAACGCTTGCGCTCCTACAAGGTGATTGGTTAAGCTATCGGGGGAAGATGCAATAATGGCCAGACGATAGGGTAAATGAGGATTGACCTTTTTCGCTAATTCAACGGCAAGATCCGTCATTTCTGACTGGGATATGCGAGGAACAATATTTAATAACCGATTAACCTGTGCTTGTAAGTCTTCTTGACTATTTGCACTCAATAGGAATAACTCCGCATCTTGGGGAGAATGGATTAATTTTTGTTCCTGTGGCGTTAAAGTGTGACGACGAATCTGACTTAATCCCTCGATGATAATATGACTGTTAATGCCCCCAAAACCCATGGCACTCACTCCTGCCCGTAAAGGTAAGGAATTTGGCCAGATTTGCCCCTCTTTTAATACCTGTAACCTTGCCTTGTCTTCGGTTAACCGAGCCTGAGGGCGATCGCATCCTGTCACTGGTGGTAAAATTTGACGATGAACCGCCATAGTCGCTTTAATTAACCCTGCTATCCCCGCTGCTGCCTTAGTATGACCAATATTCGCTTTAATTGAACCAATAACGGCTTTATTTACCGTATCTGGATGAATACGAGATAAGACTTCTAATTCGGTTCCATCACCCACCGCCGTTCCCGTACCATGGCCTTCAAAATAAGCTATAGTATCCCCCGTAAATTCAGCCCGTTTATAGGCGCGATTTAAAGCAAATAACTGTCCTTCCACTTCTGGGCGAGTAATTCCACCTTTGCCATCGGAAGAAATCCCCCAACCCTGAATAACAGCATAAATCCGTTTATTTTGGGCTAGGGCATCCCCATGACGCATTAACACCAGAAAACCGCATCCTTCCCCCGGAATAAACCCATTAGACCCTTGATCATACACTTTCATCTCCCCAGAGGCTAAGGCCCCCGTTTTCGCAAAACCCACCAACTCAAAAGGGTCCATACTAATATCCACACCCCCGACTAAAGCGATATCTAAATCTTCAGCGACTAAAGCCGAACAACCATTCGCTACTGCCAGTAAAGAGGAACTACAAGCCCCATCGACGATATATCCACCCCCTTTTAAGTCAAAATAATTACAAATTCTCCCCGCTATCGTATTTGCGAGATTTCCCGCTAAAGATTCCTCTCCAATCGGTTCAAAGGGTTCTTTAAAGCGATTTTCTAATTCATTTAAGAAAATTTGCCGTTCTTTGTCCGATAATCCTTGTTTTAATAATTGTTCTTCTACCCTATGACGCACATAGGGCCAACGCAATCTTAAGGTATTAGCCCGCGATAACTCGCCTGTGAGGGTATTTCCCAGTAAAACCCCGGTTGTTTCTTTATTTAACCCCTTTCCGCCGGGAAATCCCGCATCATTCAACGCCTGAGACGCAATATCTAACGCTAACCAGTGGGCTAAATCAGCCGAACGGAAGGTACTTCCCACCACTTTATAAGCAATGCGATCGAATTCATAGCCCTCAATAACGGCAGCTTGAGTCGAATAAATGACATCGGGGGCGCTTTTATCGGGAGAATAGTAGTCACTTAACGATAATCGCTCTGAGGGAAAGCGACGAAATGCGCGACGCTGAGACAGGACATTTTCCCATAATTCCTGTGGAGAATCGGCATCAGGATAAAGACAAGCCATACCAACAATAGCAATTTGAGGAGAAGCTTTCATAGTCAGTGACCAGGAGAATGTTACTGTAGGAGCGTAAGGCTTACGCCCTTTTCATTTGTAAGCTAAACGGCTTTTACTTCGGATCACCGATATAGACTCCAAAAGGTTTATAGCTATTGGATCATGCAGGTTAAGCGCCGTTTAGCTTAGTTTGTAGCTAAAAGCTGTAGGGTGGGCTTTGCCCACAAAAACCCCATAATATATTGGTTAGGGAGTTGATAAAATGCCGGAAGCCTGTACTAGGGGTAATTTTGCTTTTAAGGGTTCAACCGCTAATATCAACCCTCTGAAACAACACACCAGTGTCAATCCGAAAAACATCCCAAAAACAATGTGAAAGGACATCAAAATGCCATAAGCAACGGCTACAGATGCCCCGAAAATTATCTGCTCACGGGGGTTAATTGGTGTTGTTCCCGGATCCGTCACCATATAGAAAGTAAAGAGGACAAAAGCCACCCCTGTCATGGGTAATAGGGCGGGGATTAACGGTGTCTGAAAGATAGCACTTCTGAGGATTGCTTGTAAGATAAAAGCCCCTAACCATCCCGCAATTAAAGGCAGTTTACGAGTAAAACGGGCATTTAAAAACGTTCCCGTACAAACAATTAAGACGGGTAAAATCCAATCTGCCCAACCGCTTAAATTCTCGGTAAACTGATAGGGCGGCGCGATGCCAATCCAAGGAAATAAGAGTAAGGTAACGCTAATACCAAAATTAGAAGGATTGAGAAAATGACGGGTTTTATCTGCCACTTGTAACCGAAAAATTGCTTTAGATCCGATAGCCACCGCTACTGCAAACATAATCGGAAATAAACGCTCATTAGCATAGAGTAACATAGCGATCGCTAATGAGGTAATATGGGCAGAAAGCAGAAAATCGACAAACTGACCGATACTTCCTAAATATCTAGGTTTAAAGCCATTTACCCCGGCATCAACGCTTTCTAATAATAATTCTACGCTGTAACCTGTTGCTAAAGCCACCAGAGGTTGCGCCCAAGATTGTTCAAATCCGAGGACAGTATGACCTAAAATATTGAGAAAGGTAATCGCTATAGCAAAGCGTCGTAATCCTGCTAAACGGTTAGGTTGATAAGAAACCGTAGAACGCTCTACTGAAGAGCTAAAATAGGGAAGATTAAATAATTGAGTGGTTGTCATGGTTATTGTTGAAGATGAGTTAAAGGAAATTATCTTTCCCAAAAGTGATTTACTGAGTGATGAACCCCCTATGGAGTCCTATTTGCATTTACAACAGATGATTCTGCTCCTAAAATGCTTAGAATGGTATTGGCAAGACAGAAATGATTTTTTTGTGGCTGGTAATCTGACTATTTATTACAGTCCCAATCAACGAAAATCAGAATATTTTAGAGGTCCTGATTTTTTTGTGGTTTTGGGAGTAGCAAGAAAACCGCGTAAAAGTTGGGTAGTGTGGGAAGAAGATGGGAAATATCCCCATGTCATCATCGAGATTTTGTCTGATTCAACGGCAGAAACCGATCGAGGTCTCAAGAAAGAAATTTATCAGGAAACTTTCCGGACTCCTAACTATTTTTGGTTTGATCCCAATAGTTTAGAATTTAAGGGTTTTCAGTTGATGGTAGGAAAATACGAAGAAATTGCAGCGAATGAACAGGGCTGGTTATGGAGTCAACAGTTAGAATTATTTTTAGGGGTTCATGACAGCCAATTACGCTTTTTTACCCCTGAAGGTAAACTTGTTCCCACCCCTGAAGAAGTGGCAGAAAAGATGGCTCGGAAGTTACAAGATTTAGGGATAGATTGGCGAGATTTGGCTTAAGTTTGACCTGAAATCTCGATCAAGCCAGCTGAACTGCAACTTATGAAGTAATCTGCCCAAATGCTACAGTTAGGCGTTTTTCCCGCGATAATAAACAAAAATCGAGCTATATTTGCCAATTCTCGACATGATTTGCTATACTCCAAGAAGTAACTACATTCTTCCTCAGCCCCCAATTGGGGGCTTTTTCTTGGTAAAAAAGAAGCGATCGAAGGCTTATTTTGGCTCTTTTTTGCCTTTAAATCCGACTATTGAGCTTAAACCTACCGCAATTAAGCCTAATACAGCTGAAGGTTCGGGAACCTTTGCTTGTCTCACTGTATGGTTAGCAGCATAGTCTCTGTGATTGTGTTCAACATCACCTATCAAGAAAAAGTCCATCTGATCAGCACCCAGATTTGTATGAAGATTCGCTGTTTGATCACCGACCGGTCCTTTGACAATTACAGCACCAGGAGGAGGTGTTGATCCCCAACTTCCACTAGCCGTTAATTGATCTGGGGTAAGCAAAGAACAGTCAGCTTCAAACCCAGGCAATGCAGCAATTTCAGCCACACATGTAGCATTTTGCATCCCACTACCTACTGGAGCAGCTAGAACTTGCCAATCTAAGTTTAAAACAGAGCTAAATGTATGATCCTGATTGATTGTCATTATCCCAGTTGACCTGCTTCCGGGGGCAATCTTAACAAACAGATCAACTAACTGACCATTAATAGCTACCGGGTCAATGCTTATTAAAGAGAGATTGGTCATCTCAATAGGAATATTACAAGTACCCGCATTAAAAACACAGTCAGCTTGCCGTTCAACAGTAGTATCAGTGTTACCAGGACCAAAGGGTAGTCCTTTTAATTGGATTGTTCCCAGTCCACCAATAGTCACAAAGTTAGAGCCTGCAGGTGAACTAAGATAATCTGTTCCTGCCACTACTGTTGCAGCTTTCACCGCTTCTGGCATCCCTAATAAAGCAACCCCCAAACCTACAGCACCAATGAGACCCGTAGTGACGGGTTTTAACCGAGTATTAATCATTTGACTGAAACTCCTTCGAGTAACTACATTCTTTCCCGAATTGTACAATAAGAATTTTTCTTGTCAAGTCATCCGAAAGGAAGAGAATCGAGAACATCAGTAATCTATAATCAGGATAATTTAGGCTCTTCGGGAATTGTTATGCAAATAATTAACTTAAAATAAAATTCGATGAGAGCGCCTACGCTCAAAAGTAGCTGAAATCCATACAGGGAAGGACTTAAGGCACAAACAGGTTAA
>NZ_SFBV01000294.1:0-12134 GCF_007095585.1 Microcystis sp. M_OC_Ca_00000000_C217Col | reverse complement strand
ACTCTGCTATTCTAAGTCTACAGAAATGTTAGGATACTCTATTCGTTTATTAATTCATTATCTGAAGTTTCAAGAAGTGCCTATTCCTTACTGATTCATAGCTTAATTCAGCAACGCCTTATTTTTATCGCAGACTCCTTTTAGCATGGTTTCCATATCGACAATGCCGGGGTCACTCTCGGCCAGGCGTTTCCATGAATGAAAGTGTTCGTATTTGCCGCAGAAACTACCTATTTTCGCGTCTATGCCATTAACTAAAATCGCAAAGGCGTTATAGGCGAATAGATGGGGGATATTATCAATATACTTCGATAAATTCCCCTCGTAGGCCGCTTTTAGGCCGCGGTTGAGGTTTTTCGCTTCTAGGAAGAGTAGGGGAATGCCGTTAACAAAACCTACCAAATCGGGGCGACAGGGGCATTTCCCCTGTATCGACAGTTCTCGAACCACTAGAAAATGGTTATTGCTGGGTTGGTCAAAATCAAGGATTTTTAGGGTTTGTCTAATTAGCTCTCCTTTGGCGTTGCAGTAGCTCACCTGTACTCCATCGAGAAGGAGTTGATGTTTCTCTTGATTGGTGGCCAGAAGGGTTTGACTAGAGTTGATTTCTTCGATTTGGAGAATAGCGGATTTATAGGCTTCTTCGGGAAGATTGGGGTTAAATTCTCGTAATTTCTGTTTTAGGTAGCGTTTGAGGATAACTTCTTTCTGATTTTGCCGTCCGAGCAGGCTGTTTTCACCGTAATCCTCTTGATTATAAGCATAGACACTCTGCCAACCAAGTTGATCTCGCAGACAGTTGGCGGTGAGTTCTTGTACTTTATCCTCGGTGGTCATAGGGTCGATTGTGCGGGGGAGTGGTTTATTTTATTAATATTGCCAATTTTCAGGGATTTTTACAGGTGCGATCGATCTTTCGCCTCTACACCTCGATCTCTCCATTCATAAGTTTCGGAAGTAGTATGTCACGCGCTTGTTTTAGTTTTTGATTTTGCCTAAAAAGTATTTTAATTTGCTCATCAATAGAAATTGTTTTATCTAAAAAAATTGCGAGAATGGAATCTTTTGGCTTTATTAATTGAACGTTTTCTAAACCTGCTTTCGTCACCGAGGCGAATATAACACCACTACCTATCATATCTTCTTTAAAAAAGTAATTTTTAAGATGATAATATAAAAATCCCTGATAATTATGTTTTGCTCGAATCGCTGCTAGACCACGACCGATAATAATTTTTTCTAAGCTTATATTCATTCTGCCCACAGGAGCGCGAACACTGAATAATATATCTCCTTCATTGGCTATTCTTGTTATTTTTGCACAGTAAACTTTATTTTCTGGAAATCTTATCCCAAAATTGGTAACGCCTTGGTGAAAAGGCAAACCAGATCGATCTTCATTATAATATTCTGACTCAGGACTTTGACCCATTGTAAGATCGGCAATATCTTTTAAACGCACTTTCTCCCACCCTTCAGGAATACCATCAATAATCGGGGTGTGTTCGTGTCCGGGGAAGCGTAAACGGACAAACCATTCCTTGTAAAGTAAACGGGCTGAACGTTCTAATAACTCGATGCGGCGGCGATTATTTTCGATTAAATCATCATATTTGGAGAGGATATCGGCGATTTTTTCTTCTTGAGATTTATCGAAAGCCAAAACTTTAATATTAGCAATGTGATTTCTATTTAGCGTAGGAACGCCAGTCCCGAAATTAAAACGAGAAAAATCAATATTTTTTAATACATAATAAATAAATCTTGGGTTATGTTCTTTAAAATCTTTTACC
Source organism: Microcystis sp. M_OC_Ca_00000000_C217Col (assembly GCF_007095585.1). NCBI lineage: Bacteria > Bacillati > Cyanobacteriota > Cyanophyceae > Chroococcales > Microcystaceae > Microcystis > Microcystis sp. M_OC_Ca_00000000_C217Col. The sequence goes on along the minus strand of NZ_SFBV01000294.1, from coordinate 10,341 downwards.
CATAGTGTAGTATTAAGTGGCCAAAAATCACCAGCTACATATTGACCGCCACCTATGCTACCACTACGACCAATTACAACTCCCGGCCCCTTAACTTTGGCGATGTTGTGAGAACCGATTATACCTGTTGAAGCCACAACAGGTATATTGCCTATAACTCGCTCTATCTCTGGAAGATCAAAACCTCTTTGTAATATGATTAAATTATTTAAAGCTATATATTTTTTGTTTAATTTCATAACTTAATTTTCAACTTAACTAATTTACATTGTAAAGGTAATAAATCCCCAACCCTTCAAAATTCTTAGCAATTTCATCAGCTAAACAAATCGCCCGCAGATGTAACCTTTTCTAACTTACCAAATTTGGGAATCACTGGTGAGAAGCGGGACTTTTTATCCCCCTAAATCCCCCTTTTCAAGGGGGACTTACGCAGCCGTAGCGCCCGTCTCAGCACCAGCACCCCTACCGCGCTCCAGTTCCGGTTCCCCTTCCGGTTCCGGTTCCCCCCTTGAAAAGGGGGGCTAGGGGGGATAGCCTTGAAAAGGGGGGCTAGGGGGGATAACATTTTCAAGGAGGACTAAGGAGGATCATCAACCTCCGTACAGACAGGAAGCGAAGAAATAAACCCCGATATTTTCTCACAAACCGCCTCGAAATCGTATTTAACCTCATCATTGGTGAAACGGATCACCGTTAATCCGTATCCCTCTAAAACCTTCGTTCTTCTAGCATCATAAGCCATTGCCTCCGGAGTAAGATGAACCTCCCCATCCACCTCGATCACTAATTTCAACTTCGGACAATAGAAATCAACGATAAAATGATCGATCGGTCGCTGTCGCCACATTTTTAAAGGAAATTGTCGGAGAAAAGCCCATAACTTTTTTTCTGTCGGTGTGGGATTTTTTCGCATTTCCTTGGCTCTAGGTACTAAATCGGGATTGTAGGGTAGAAAATAAACACCGTATTTTAATTTAGACACGATCGCTATCTCCATCGGTCTCCTTTAAGGAAATATACCCAAGTTCTTTTTTAAATTCCTAACCCTTCAAAATTCTTAGCAATTTCATCAGCTAAACGAATCGCCTCGGAGTTGAGATCATTTAACTCCAGATGAATTTCGCGTAACGTTTCCTCGAAATCGAAACCCTCATCTTCCTCCTCTGGGGAAACGCCGACATAGCGTCCGGGGGTTAAACTCCAATCATTCGCCTGTAACTCCTCGCGATCAACCACTTTAACCAACCCTTCCACATCCCGCAGCTTGGCATCGGGGAACCTTTCTAATAGCCAGTGAGCGTGACGGTAGAAACCACGAACCGATTTAAGCTGTTCGATCGCATTCTGACGGCTTGTATCGGCTTCTTTGCGTAAGGTGTTGAGTTCGCGGGAATTCCACCACAGTTTACTATCTCTTGCCCCCAGATCCTTCTCGGCACGCTCGATCGCTCGACCTAATAACTTATTCACCAGATCCGCCTGTTTGCCCAGATCCCGGCTAAATTCGCCGTATTCGTGATAACAGCGGACAGCCTCGTGTAAAGTCTCTAAATCATCAGCGTTATAGGAAATCGCAGGGAAACTGGCGTATTTATCCATGTCATCTTTGAAAAGCTCAGATGCTGTTCGGAGTTCTAACCATGTCCCGTCTTTTTCATCGATGAGATTATAAAATTTCTCTAGGGCCTCGGTTAACTTGTCCAGATGCTCGCGATAGTTTTGTAAAAGAGCGATCGATCCCTGATACTCTCGATCGATACTCTGGCAATAACCGACAACCAAATCGATAAAACGCTTGGATTCGCTCCGATAGAGCCAGACAATCGAGAGAATATTCTGTAACTGCTCTGGGCTAAAATCGTTGATCGTCCGGTTTACTTTCCGGTAAATATTGCGGGCATCGATCATTAATATCTTATCTTGAAGCTCGGCGGGTTTTCCTCGATTGAGAAACCACAACTCGCAGGGTACGGAGCGGGTATAGAAAAAGTTAGAGCGGATGGCGATCATTATGTCCACCGTTCCTGTCTCGATTAACTTCTGTCTTACCTTGCCTTCGTCTCTCCCGGCGCTGGAAGCTTGGGAAGACATGACAAAACCGGCTTTTCCTCGATCATTGAGATAGCTGTAGAAGTAACTGATCCATAGATAGTTACCGTTGGAAACTTTGTTACTTTTATTAACCCCCGGCAATCCGAAGGGTAAGCGCTCATCACCATCTACCTTACTATCCACCTCGTCCACGTTGAAGGGAGGATTGGCCATCACATAATCCACTTTCCCGGCCAATGCCAGCGGATCCTCGTAGTAGGTGATCGCTTTTTGGATATCCCCTTCTAAACCGTGAACTGCGAGATTCATCTTGGCTAAACGAATCGTGGTCGGATTCTTCTCTAACCCTTTAAAAGTTAACATCTGGGGATTGATGCGCTGTCTCTCAACGAAATGTGCGCTCTGGACAAACATTCCCCCCGAACCACAGGCAGGATCGAAAACCAATCCGTGATCGGGTTCTAAAACATTGGCGATCAAAGATACTAAAGAAACGGGAGTAAAAAACTCTCCGTTATCGTGAGCTTTGAGATTAGCGAATTGAGTTAGGAAATATTCGTAAATTCGCCCGAAAATATCCCCATCGGCTTTTTTTAACTCTTCCGGGTTTAAAATCCGTAGTAAATTCCCTAATACCACGTTATCTAGCTCTTGGTACTCTGTTTTCGGTAAAATACCCCCTAAAGGTGGATAATCCCCCTCGATCGATAGCATTGCTTCCATCAAGGAGGTCGAGCGATTGACGCTATCGGGGAGCGCCACCAGAAAATCGAACTGAGCTTTTTCTTGGAGATAGATCGCTCCTTTGCACAAGAAATCTTCTTTGATTAAGGAGCGTGTTTTACCCTGTCGCTTCGGTAAATCCGCCTCTACTTCCCTCTTAACCTTGAGAAAACGACTATAGGCATGACGGAGGAAAATCAAGCCCATAACGGGCAGAAAATACTCGTTACTGGCATAGTTAGAATTAGCTCGCAGAGTATCGGCCGCTTTCCAGAGCTTTTTTTCGATCGCTTCGATGTTGTCCAGTTGGGCCATGAAATTTCACTCAAGAATTAGGTAGATGGTCGAGCGTGAGGGGAAAATTAAGGGATTCTGTATAGTATCTATCTTCTCAAGTAATGGCAGCGATGGTTAATTGCCTTCACCGCTCTCCCAGAACAAACAGGAGAGGTCTTTCGATAGACTAGAGTTATAGCCCGACAGTGGGGAGCTAGGGGCTAGAAAAGCTTAATATTTGAGATGAACCGATCGAGCGGTGATATCGTCTAGAATTGATTAGCTCAAAAAATCCTGACTGCATTTACCTTTAAGCGAACTTTTCTAAAAATGATGGCTGAATTACTGAGTCTAGTTCCTGCCAAATCCCTCGAAACCGATGTATTGGTAGGGGAAGCGTCGGCAGTATGTCCCCTTCCTCCAGTCACGGTTAGTAATGATACCCTACTTATTTCCCTGATCGATCGCCTGCGACGTACTTTGGAAAATCATCGCGGCGAAAATCAAATTGTGGTGATGCAGGATTTCCCAGATCCCGATGCTCTTTCTAGTGCCTGGGCCTATCAAATTATCGCCGAACAGTACGATATTCACTGCGATATAGTCTATGCGGGTACTCTCTCCCATCAGGAAAATGTCGCTTTGGTAAAACTAACGGGTTTACCGGCTAAACGTTGGGGAGTCCATACCCTCAAGGATAGAGATCTTTCGGTTTATCAGGGTTGTGTTTTTGTCGATGGTCAGGGAACCAATAGTCAGTTAACCACTCTGGTTAAACAGGCAAAAATTCCCATTATTGCCGTGATTGATCATCATACTCGCCAAGGGGAGCTAGAGGCGGAATTTGTCGATATTCGTCCCCAAATCCGGGCAACAGCGACGATATTAACCCAATATATCCAAAAAGGGTTAATAAGTTTTAATACTAGCGATACCGTCCATGTTAAGTGTGCCACAGCTTTGATGCACGGATTGCGATCGGATACGAATAATTTAATGCAAGCGCAAGAATGTGAATTTATCGCTGCTGGTTATCTCAGTCGTTTCTACGATGCCCAATTATTAAACGCTGTCCTGCAATCGGCCAGATCCCGACGGGTGATGGATGTGATTGAACGGGCCTTAAAAAACCGTATTATTAAAAATAATTATTCGATCGCCGGGGTGGGTTATTTGCGTTATGATGACCGGGATGCGATTCCCCAAGCTGCCGATTTTTTGGTGACAGAAGAAAATGTTCACACGGCTTTAGTTTATGGTATCGTTCACGATGAAGATGAGGAGATCGAGTTAGTCATTGGTTCTATGCGTACCAGTAAAATTACCCTAGATCCCGATGAATTTCTCAAGGAAGCTTTCGGACAGGATAACCAAGGTCGCTTTTTTGGTGGTGGTCGTTACATGGCCGGAGGTTTTGAAATTCCTATCGGTTTCCTCGGTGGTTTTAATAATAATGCCGAATACGCAAAACTTAAGTGGGAACTGTATGACACCCAAATTAAACAGAAACTTTCCCATCTAGTTAACCCAGATGAAAAGGTAATTCGCACCTAGCTATTAGACCTCAGCTATCTGTTAACATTGCCAAGACCGACCTAACACTGATATGAAACTTTATTTTGTGCGTCATGGATTAGCAGGACAATCGGGGGATTATCTCAACGATGGGGAACGTCCTTTAACCGAGGAAGGTAGGGCCAAAACTGCTAAAATTGCCCAAAGATTAGGACAGTTGGGGGTGAAATTTGACCTAATTTTGACTTCTCCCCTGGTGCGTGCCGTGCAAACCGCCGAAATTTTGCAAAAAGCGGGTTTAAGCCGTAAAATTGAGCAATTTAATCCCCTATCGCCCAATGGCAATATTCAAGATTGGGTGCAATGGTGGCAAAAGTCCGACTATCAGCGAGAGGAAAATGCGATCGCACTGGTAGGCCACGAACCGGATTTAGGCTATTGGACGGAAATGCTAGTTTGGGGCAAGTTTCAAGGGAAATTATCGGTCAAAAAAGCGGGAATAATTGGTCTAGAGGTTCCCAATCAAGAAAATCCCCTAGGTAAGTGTCAGTTATTCTGGTTGACAGCACCGAAATTACTTCTCTAGGAATTAACCTAGGTGTATCTATCCTTTTTGGAGACTACAATCGATGTTTAGTTAGGGTCTGCTGAAAAAGTTTTTCCTGGGGGTAGGAAAGAAGGATAATGCAAGGTTTTTGAAAGTCCCAATCCTATTTTCGCAGCATGAACATCGGACTTTAACAGGTCAAAAGCCTTATTTTAAAAGGGTTTTACCATTATTCAGCAAGCCCTAGTTAGGGTATGCCGAATAAATCTAAAAACCTTATCCAACAAGGTTTTTAGATTTTTTTTACCTCAAAAAGTGCCGACCCTTGCAGTAATCGCCGGGAAAATTCCGGGACTTTTTCCCTGAAAATTAGGTAATTGACCCCCTCAAAATTGGTAAAACCCTACACCCTGCCGCCAGGAAAAACTTTTTGCCGCAAACCCTAATTAGTTAATACCAATAACTAGAACTTTGTTGGGGTTCAGGGGCAAAAGCTAACCAGTAGGGGAATTGTAAAAGAGCGAAATTGAGCCGTTCTTCGGTATCATCGATGATAATGAGCGGTGAATATTTATCCTCAATTAAACGTTCCGCTTTTTGAATTAAAGCTTCGGGAGACTCAAAGAGAACGATGCCGCGGTCTGGTCCAAAATCGGCGCGGGAAATGCCGAGACAATCTTGGAGACCGCGCCGCCATTCGCCTAAACGTTCGGGACTATTAGCCAGAACGAGAGAACGGAAGCGATCGCCCTGTAATTCCGCCATAATCGAGATAATTGCCGAAGCGACCAGAATATTCTGGAGACGGCTGCCCATACCGCGAACAGTACCCCGGCCCCCCTGTTTAAAGAACCACTGTTGCACCCGTTCGGCGTGAATTGGTTCAAAAGTGCGCCGTAATTGCCAAGGCGGACCGTAATAGTCAGGACGACTGCGATAACGGTCTAAAAGAGTTTGGATGCGCTGATTTTGGTCAGAAAAGCCCTGTCTAGGGGTGGATTGCCCCACCGGTTCCGATTCATAACCCGAACGGTTAGAGCGACGGGGTTCTTGCCAATTATCCCGGCCTTGGTTACTGGTACGGGAGGGACGGGGACTTTCTTCGCGATCATCCCGGCCTTGACTGCCACGGGATGGACGGGGGTTTTCCTCCCGTTCGGTCCGCAGGGGAGGTTCCACGGGTCGGGGGGATTTTTCGGGGGTTTCAAAACGGGGTAATTCCAACTGTTCGGCAGCCGCGGCCAAATCCTGTAAACTGCCCACCAGATAGTCTTTAAATCCCTGAACCCGCACGGCCATATCCTGGGAGACTCCGGCGAAATTACTCCGCATTTCCTGCCGAATCCGCTCACGACGGCGTTCTAACTGTTCGATCGCCACTTCTAACGCCTGTTTGCGTTGTTCTAGGTCTTTTACGCCTTCCTTGAGCATTCTTTCGATTTGAGCTTTGATATCTCCTAGTTCCTCGGCGATCAAGCGTTCTCTTTCCGCTTTTAATGCCGAGATTTCTGCCTCTAGGCTCTGTTTTTGCCGTTCTAGAGCCTCGATTTCTGCCCGCAGGGGTTGCGCCTGCGCTGTGGGAACTAATTCGCCTTCGGGGGCGATTGCCGATGGCAGCGGATTCTCTACTGGGCGATCGTTCCAGAGATCATCAAAACTAAATTCTTCGACAGATTCATTGGGTAAGTCTGTCATTTTGTCAAGGGGTAAAACATTAAAATCTTCTGAATTCATCGGCTTTAGAAATGCAGAGCGAACAGAGGGCCAAGGCAGGCAATTAAGTAAGTGGTTCTAATTAATAGACGATATATCTTGCCTTCGATCCCCCCTGCCCCCCTTAATAAGGGGGGTGCCGATAGGCGGGGGGATCCCCCCTGCCCCCCTTAATAAGGGGGGTGCCGATAGGCGGGGGGAGCTGACAATTTTTAACACCTACCTACTTAAGACGCTATTAATTGCTAGATTTTATTTTAACTCAATCTTAGTTCGCTTCTGAGTCGATCGCTGGCGATGCTGCTAAAGGATAGTATTTTTCGAGGCACAGTCTCAGGGTTGCGCTGTCAAAGATAATGGGCAAAAAATGAATGCTGTTAATTTCTTTGAAATAAAATAGGATCGGGACTTTATTCCAGAAAATCCGCCAATTTTGCCATTCTTGGTAGGGAAAGGAGCGAATTTGTTGCCCGGACAGATAGACATCTAAGGAGGTAGGGGTAAACTGGAGACGAATGCGGGTAGTCTGGAACATCAAGAATAGCCCTAACAGGGAGAAAATTATGCCGAGCCAGACCTGTAAAAAGAGTAAAGGCAGCGATAAAATTACCAAAAACAGGGGAATTCGATAGTTAGGAGCCAGTTCGATCGTTCCTGTTACTTCTTGCGGGGAAATAGTTTTCATCGGTGTCCCTATCGGCAGTCAGCCAAAATATCTTCGCTTCTAGTTTATCGCATTGTTTTTCGACAGGCGATCGAGATAATCGAGACTCGATCGGCGATGATCTGGTGGTGTCATGGCATCGTAGAAGGAGACTTTACCCCCATAGGCACGCCGGAGATTAAAATCAGTTAAGACCTTAGATCGTTGATCGGCGAGGATCAATTCTTTATTTAAGAGGATTAAATCAGCAAAATGGGTGATAGATTCGCCTAAATCATGGTTAACGACCATGACAATTTTATTTTCTTGGGCTAACTCACCAAAGATATTAAAAAGAATCCCCTCGGTTTTCTGATCTACCCCAACGAAAGGTTCATCAAAACAGAAAATCTCCGCTTCTTGGGCCAAAGATCTGGCTAAAAAGACTCTTTGCTGTTGTCCTCCCGACAACTGACCGAGGGTACGATGGCGTAAATCAGCCATTTCCACCCGTTCTAGGGCATTTAAAGCCCGTTGACGACTAATATGGGAAAAAGGACGAAACCAACCCGTTTTTCTAACTCTCCCCATCATTACCACATCCCAAGCGGTGACGGGATAGGTCCAGTCGATTTGAGTTCTTTGGGGAACATAAGCGACTTTATCCAGTTGTTGCTGTAGAGATTGCCCTTGATAGTTAACGCTTCCCTGTTGTACGGGAATTAATCCTAGCATGGCTTTGATCAGGGTACTTTTGCCCGCACCGTTGGGACCGATAATACCGGTTAATCGTCCTGGATGAATTTTCAGGGTGATATCCCGTAGGGCTTCCACGCCGCGATAATATACTCCTAGATGACTAACTGTAATTGTCGTTTGCATAGTTGTTACCCTGAGTCTCCATTTCTAGCATAACTAAAAATGAGACAATTATGAAGCAACCATGAAAAGATTATGAAAGATAGCTAGGGTGAGATTAATCGCCACTCAGTAAAGCTTCCACGAATTCGTAACTGGAAAAGGGCCGCAGATCCTCGATTCCTTCCCCAGCGCCGACAAAGCGAATCGGTAGGTTAAGCTGACGCGCTACGGCAAGGGCGACACCTCCTTTAGCTGTACCATCGATTTTAGTCAGGATCACGCCGCTTAATTGGGCAGCTTCCGAGAAAACCTCGGCCTGTCGCAGCCCGTTTTGTCCTAAAGTGGCATCGAGAACTAGAAGGGATTCCACCACGGCACTCTCGGCTTTTTTGTCGATAATGCGGCGAATTTTGCTTAATTCTGCCATTAAATTCTTTTTATTCTGCAATCTTCCCGCCGTATCTACTAAAAGTAATTCTACCTCCCTAGATTTAGCGGCTTCGATGCCATCGTACACCACGGCGGCCGGGTCGGTATTTTTGCCCGGGTTGGCAATTACTTCGACTTGCGATCGCTCTCCCCAAACTTTCACCTGTTCCACGGCAGCAGCGCGAAAGGTGTCGGCAGCGGCGATTATACAGCTATAGCCAGATTGTTTAGATAAATGGGCTAATTTGCCGATAGTCGTCGTTTTACCGACTCCGTTAACTCCTGTGAGCATCCAGATATTTAATTTGCCCTTTTCTGGCTCAAAACCGGGGTTGCTATAATTGGCTAAAGGTGCATCTAAAATCTCGCGGATAATTTCTTTGAGATATTCGATCGCTTTTTCGGGGGGCAAAGCTTCCTGTTTTAGCTTATTTTGGAGGGTAGTGATAATATAATCGGTGGCATCTACCCCCACATCGGCCTGAAGCAATAAAGCTTCGATTTCCTCCACCGCATCTTGATTGAGGGGACCCTGACCGACCACGGCCTTAAGCTGATTGACCAAGCTGCGGCGCGTTTTGCCTAAACCCTGACGCAATTTTTTTAACCAAGTGATTTCTTCTTCCGAAACGTCCTCTGCTTGTCGTCCCTGATTGGCTAAAACTTTGGCGGACCAGATAAAGTCCTCATCTGGTTCTGTGGGGGTTTCGATGGCGGTTTCTTTGAGAATTTCGAGGCGATCAGATTTTTTCAGCCATGCGGGGGTATTATCCTCGGTTTCTTCTTCTTTAACCGGTTCTTCCTCTTGCAGAGGTTCGGTTTCAGCAATAGATGTTTCAGAGGGTTCGCTCACGACGGCCTCGGCCGTGGCTTTTTTCTCTTGAATATTTTTAAAGGCTTTTTTGGCCCAATCTAAATAGTCTTCCTGACTGGTTGCCTCGCTGGGGGTTTCCTCTACGGGTGCAGGGGGTGCTTGTTCTTGTTCGGGTTGGACTTTCTGACGACGGAACCAGTTAAACATAGGAGAAACTAAACATAAAACTATTTATCTAGTTTATTTTAACCCTTGGCGTGAGCAATTTTGATAGTTATATTTTTAATTGTGGATTTCTCAGCATTTTTTGCCAGAGATTAAGGGAAAAATGATAACCTTGCTCAAGGATAACTTTATCTCTTTTTAGGGAAATGCTGTATCCTAGAAAATAGAATAGGAAGGAGAGTCAAAAATGTTAAGCACTACCGAAACTAAATATTATACTCCCGAAGAATATCTAGCTCTGGAGGAAACGTCCGAGGATAAAAATGAATATCGTCAAGGAGAAATTATCCCAATGGTAGGAGCCACCACTAATCACAATCAGATTTGTCTAAATTTTTGCCGTAATTTTCCTTTAAATATCAATAATCAAGATTATTATACCTACATGGAAACGGTGCGTTTATGGCTGTCATATTATAGTATTTACACCTATCCCGATGTGATGGTGATTAAAGGTCAACCTCTCTATCAAGGTAATAGTCAATCTAACGTGATCAATCCTTTAATTATTGTCGAAGTTCTCTCTAATTCTACCCAAGC
>NZ_SFBV01000293.1:0-41893 GCF_007095585.1 Microcystis sp. M_OC_Ca_00000000_C217Col | reverse complement strand
CTGTTCTCGGTTTTCATCTTGTAGGGATTCTTGCTTTTTCCCTATCTACCCAGATATTTTTCTTTTTGGCAACCCTTGTCTTGTCAGGTTTTGACCCACTTGTGTCCGTCAGTCAGACTCCTGACTCCTGACTCCTGACTCCTGACTCCTACCCCCAGGAAAAACTTTTTCAGCAGACCCTACTTATTCCGATAAATCGACTAAAAACGTTACAGATAAGGATTTGAGAGAATGAAACGATCCTAGTGTTCATTCCATGAGATTGTCGGCTATGCTTAAGAATTAAGACGATCACCTTCTTGTCGATGAGAAGCACGGCATAACTCAGCCGTTAGCTGGACTAAAAAGCCATCGCGATCGAGTTCCGCCTATTTCCCGTCCCGAAGTTATTAATGAGAGTAGATGAATTCGGAAACTTGAAGGCATAACTGCTTACATAGTATTCTTAGGTAGAAGAATAATACCAAATTGTGTGATAATTTTTGCTTATGAAATCGTGAAATGTTTACTGGGAAAGACTTTTAGGACTATTTGGTTAAATAAACCATCAGTATAGACCTCGTTTCCACACAGAAACCAGAAGAGCCTAATTTTTCGACGCAAAAAAATAAAATTCAGGAAAGATGACTGCTCAATCTCTGTGGAAACCCCAAAAAGTTCACGAAAACTTACTAAGCCGCGTATCTGTGCTTCCCACATCATTAACTTGGTTTCAGACAAACTTTACTGGAATTTGGTTTGGCTGTTTCGAGTCTGACCATGAAATCCAGGATCATCCAGTAACAATGCTGACTCGATTCTATCCGGGTGGTTTTTTTCCGCTGCATGGACATCCCGGTGGTGAAGAGATTTTGGTGCTTGAAGGCAATTTTGCAGATGAAACAGGGGTGCATCCACCGGGTACTTATATGCTTAACCCCGAAGGCTTTATCCATCGCCCCTATAGTGAGGAAGGATGCCTGACTTTTGTTAAATTGCGGCAACATGGTGGTAAAACTCGCCAACAAGTGAGAACCAACATTTTTAATGGCTCTTGGCAAGCAGGTATAGTGCCTGACATTAAGGTTCAACACCTCTACGAGCAAGCAGATTTCTCAGAAAAAGTCTGGATCGAGCGTTGGCTGCCCAACACTCAGTTGGTGAATGTTGTCGAAACTGAGATTAAAGAAATCTTTGTCATTGAAGGTACCTGGAGTGATGAGTTAGGTAGTTATCCAGTAGGCAGTTGGCTAAGATACCCCCCCAATTGCCCCTACAGCCCTTCCTCAACAACAGGTTGTCTCATTTACGTTAAAACCTATCCTGTTACTGATACAACCGCAAGATTTGTGGTCGGTGATGATTTCCAAGAGCCTGAAGCAACCTGAAGTAACCATCTATAGGGATCGAGGGTCGGACGTAGAGCCAAAAAAGACAGGCATTGAGCCTGTCTAGAAAACCAAACAAATTACCGATCAGTTGGCCACAAATAGGGAGTTTTTTGCGTCAAATTTCCAAGCAATACCATCGGGATCTCTGATGCGACTCCAATCGGCAAATTCTGTTTCGGATTTATTTTTCTTGTTTCTACCCAAAACGGCTGGGGTAACTCCTAAACGTTTAGCCAAATCCGCCAAACTCATTGATGAGATAGTTTCAGAATCAGAGGTTAGAGATTCTTCCTTAACTTCTGATTCTGATTGGGATAAAGAACTATCAGGACTGTTCAAACTAGGATTAATTATCTCCTCCGGTTCTTGAATTACCGTTTCTTGAACAGAGATAGCTGCGGTATTTTCTTCCTCTTTTTCCTCAAATAATTTACCTAAATTAGTCAGAGGTTGGGAGGAGGAAATAACAGGAACCTCCGAGACAGAATTTTCGCTTTTCTCGGCGACAATCAGAGAGGATTTAGCCTCCTGGGATTGCTCTAAATTGGTCAGGGGAGATCTCGAGGCAGTAATCGCAGGAATTTGTTTTTCCCCTATTTCTTCTAAAGAGGAGTCACTCTCATCAAAAATACTACCCAAGGTACTGGCAGTGATAAAGTAATAGGCCATACCTTTATCGCCTACAGCTTTTTTTTGCGCTCCAAATTCCTCAGCTTTTTTGTCTAAAAATTGTCTGGCTAATTTGGCCGTGAGATTGGCTTTTGCCGATAGGTCAATCGGGGTGAGACAACCTTGATTGTCCTGTAAAAGTTGATTGAAATAGGGGTTAATCACCGTCGATAATTTTGACCAGCGATAGTCTTGCCACACCTTGACTGCCAGAGTTAAGAAGAAGACAAGTAGGATCAATGGCCAAGCGGTAAAAACAAGGATGATTAGCACCGCTAGGGGAATGATGAGGACGAGAAACCCCGCCGTTTGACGATCGATAATTTTTCCAGTCATAATTTCATAAGCTGCCACAATTAAAATTCTTAATGGCTAGTTTGACTATCTCCTGCCATAAGTGTATATGACCAGTTTAGGCTTTATTGGTCACGCCGGTTAGTTCTAGTCGTTCAAACATGGCAAATCTTGCTTTCAGGGCCAGAGAATCATCAAGTTTTGTTAAAAAAATCGGTTTTTGATACTTTTGTTCTAAAGCTTTTTTGATTAACCAATCGGCTAAAAAGGGATTTTTGGGTAGTAAGGGACCGTGGGCATAGGTAGCGATCGCATTGTGGTAAAATGCTCCTTCATAACCGTCCTCTCCGTTATTTCCGTAACCGGTAATCACCTTTGCCAAGGGAGAAACGGTCTGTAAATAGGTACGACCCCCGTGATTTTCAAAGCCAATTACTAGCGGTTTTTCCCCAGTCATAGCTTTAATTTCCTCCGCTAAGGGAGAGGCCGTAATTTCAAAAACCACGTTACCGATACAGCGTTTCGCATTGGGTCCTGGATGTTTACTTACTAGGTCTAATAATCCCAATCCTTCGATTCTTTGACCGAAAGCTGGTTCGTAATAATGCCCTAATAATTGTGGGGAACCACAGGTAAAAACTCCCGGTATTCCTGCCGATAATTGTTCTTTCATCGCCGCTGCTTTTTTCCCCTGTAAATCCCGCATAACGATCTCCTGTTGCCGATCCTGCGCCCCACCTCCAACAATTATATCTACTTGATAAAATGTCTCTGCTTCTGTTTGAGCATCTAGGGGAATAATTGTCACAGGAATATCACGCCATTGACATCTTCTTTGGATAGTAATAACATTACCTCGATCGCCGTAGGTACTCATTAAGGTCGGATATAACCAGCCGATTTTTAGTTCTAGTTCTTGCATAATTTCTTAGGGGAAATGGGGGAATGGGGAAATGGGGAAATGGGGAAATGGGGGAATGGGGAAGTGGGGAAGTGGGGAAGTGGGGAATTTCAACTAAAACCCTAAAACCCTAACACCCTAAAACCCCCCGCAACGCGTACGCAGTGACCACACCAACACCTAACACCAATCTTCACTCTTTTCTAATTTCTACAAAATCTTTCGTCCCGTGAGAATCTCTCGTACTTCTAACATAGCAGAATAGGTGGGTAAAATATGTAAAGTTTCCTCATTTTTGGTGTTATTAAGGGCAATTTGGATCGCTTTTTTTAGATCAGATTCAACAATTAAATTAACTGGATAAGCGAGACTATCCTGACTATATTGTAAGCGTAAAGCCATATCATAAAGTCGATCGCCTGTTACCACTAAAGTTGTTCCCAAACGGGTTAATTTTTCCGTATCCACATCCCAAATCCAAGAAACATCCGTACCATCGGGGATGCGATCATTGAGAACTAAGAGAGTAGTAGAAGACTTTTCTTTCTGTAAAATATCAGCCACCGTGCGAATTGTTTCATTCATACCCACGGGATTTTTGGACAGTAAAATTCTAACTTTTTTACCCTCAATTTCTAATTCTTCCGCTCGACCAAAAGCCGCTTTAAAACCCTGAACTGTCTCAAAAATTTCTCGATCTTTAATCCCCAATTCCTGGGCTACTAAACCCGCTGCTAAAGTATTATATTTATTATAAACACCGATTAAAATCTGCGGCCAATCGTGACTATGAAAAGCAGGATTACTCTTTTTAAAGCCACAACTAGGACAACTAAAATCCCCTAAATGGGAGAGATAAACCCCGCGATAATCCAAAGAAGCACCACATTTAGGACAGTAAATAGAATCGACAGCGTGGGGAATTTCTTCTAGATACAATTCCGGCTCACTTAAGCCAAAATATACAACTCTTTGGGGCAGTTGTTGACCCAAATGGGAAAGAGTTGGATCATCAGCATTGAGAATCACTAAAGTATTGGTGGGTAGGGGAGATATGGCCCCTTGCCAACGGCGACTAATCGTATCTACTTCCCCATAGCGATCGAGTTGATCGCGAAACAAATTTAGAGCTAAAATAGCGCGAGGACGACAATCTTTTAAAACCAAAGGGAGAATATTTTCATCCACTTCTAAAATGGCATAATCAGCCTTTAAAGTGCCGAATAAATTGGCATCGGCTAATAAAGCAGTGATTAAACCATTAATTAAATTCGCCCCGGTGGTATTATGGGTGACTTTTGCCCCTTGACGCTCTAGAATAGTTCTTAGGAGTAGGGAAGTGGTAGTTTTTCCATTCGTGCCAACCACCAAGATTACCCCCCCTCGGACTTGCCCACAAAGTAGGGGTAACAAACGGGGATGGAGACGACGGGCAATTTCCCCCGGCAAGACGCTGGCAGCCCCTAAACGGAGTCCTTTAACCACAGCAGTAACGGTTTTAGCCACCGCTACGGCTATCCCTAAACGGATGCGATCAAACAATTGCATGAACTGAGATTCTCATAGCTGTTTCGTGATTTTACCGCTAAAAGAATACCGGTAAACGGGTTAAGTTCCCATTGATTCTTCCCTACCGACAAAAAAGACAGCCTATAATATAGGTAAGTTTGGGGCCGATTCTACCGCACACGACATTTTAGGGCTAGAGCTTATGGGTTTATTGACAAGATTGGGGATTTCACTGGGATTAATCGCCCTAGGCGGTACTGTGGGTGTGCTAGGAAATCAGTATTTAAGCAGAAAAGAGCCCCTAGAGGTAAATAAACCGCCGGCAATCCTCCCCGCTTCCCTCTCTCTCCCTGTTATTCCCCAAACCGACGGTAATGTTAATTTTATCGCCCAGGCCGTGCAGAAAGTCGGGCCGGCGGTGGTGCGGATTGACTCGGCCCGGGAAGTGGCCGACCAAATTCCCGAAGAATTTAAACAGCCCTTTTTTCGGCGCTTTTTTGGCAATGAAGTGCCGATTCCCAAGGAGCATTTGGAACGAGGAACCGGTTCTGGGTTTATCATTAGTACAGATGGACTACTTTTAACTAATGCCCATGTGGTGGAAGGGACAACCCAAGTAAAAGTGACTTTGAAAAACGGTCAAACCTATCAGGGTAAAGTCCTGGGGGTTGACAATATGACCGATGTGGCCCTGGTGAAAATTGAGGCGGAAAATTTACCGACGGTGACTTTTGGCAAGGCCGAAACTTTAATCCCCGGGGAGTGGGCGATCGCAATTGGCAATCCCCTAGGCTTAGATAATACGGTGACGGTGGGCATTATTAGCGCCCTAGGACGCACTAGCAGCGAAGTGGGGGTTCCAGATAAACGGGTTCGTTTTATTCAAACCGATGCCGCTATTAACCCCGGCAATTCCGGCGGCCCGTTGCTAAACGCCAAGGGGGAAGTTATCGGTATTAATACGGCAATTCGGGCCGATGCTCAGGGTTTAGGGTTTGCTATTCCCATCGAAACCGCCCAAAAAGTGGCGGGACAGCTATCTAGTAAGGGTAAAGCGGAACATCCCTACATCGGTATCCAGATGGTGACGCTAACCCCAGAATTACGGCAGCAATTGAACGAAACTAAAGAATTAAACTTTAATATTGACCAAAATGAAGGGGTAATCGTCCTGCGAGTGGTGGAAAATTCCCCCGCTCAAAAAGCTGGAATGCAAGCGGGTGATATCATCGAAACTGTGGCAGGAAACCCCGTTAAAACCGCTTCGGATGTGCAGCAAGGTGTGGAAACCAGTGCGATCGGTGGTAATCTGGAAATCGAGATTAACCGCAGGGGTAAACAACAAACTCTCACCGTACAACCGGGGGTTTTTCCTAGCAAAACTAGCGAGTAAACTACTTTCAACCGGTCAAGGGGCGACCCCTTACCCTACACTGGGAGGAGAGAAAATAAGTCGCTGGTTATAATTAAATTAAAAATGGATTTTAGGTTCGATCCCCCCTGCCCCCCTTGATAAGGGGGGTGCCGATAGGCGGGGGTATCCCCCTTGATAAGGGGGGCATCTGATAATTTTTAACGCCTACCTACTTAGCAGCGGAGCGATCGAAATTGAGGCAGCGGTTACAATTTAAACTATCAATTGGGCGCGGGGCTGCCCTTCTAATCGGTTTGCTGGGATTAACGGCCTGTCAACCTCCCGATCCGCCGACAATTTCGCCGACAGAATCGCCTAAAATCGAGGAAACTGGCCGCTTAATTCTCAATAATGCCACGTTAGAACAGGCTAACCCCTCCGGACAACCCCTCTGGAAAATTCAGGTCAAAAAAGCTACCTACACCCAAGACCAAAAAATCGCCCGTCTGGAAAATATCAAGGGTAATATCTATCAAGATGGGAAAGTAGTTTTACAGGTTAGTGCTGACCGCGGTGAAGTCTATAAGGAAGGCCAGGAAATTCTCCTCAAAGATAATATTGTGGCTGTGGATCCCCGCAATAAGGCCATTATTAACGCGCCGGAATTGCGTTGGCTACCCAAGGAAGGTGTTTTAATCTCCCCCAAAGGGATCAAAGGTAGTCATCTACAACTAGAAGCTAAGGCCCGCCAAGGACGCTACGACACGCGCCAAGAAAAACTAGAATTACAAGGTCAAGTGGTGGCTACCGCCAAGGAATCCCGTGTCGTCCTGCAAACCGAGCGCCTGTACTGGGAAATTCCTCAACAAGTCATTAGTACCGATCAAAAAGTCGCTTTTGATCGCTATATTAATAAAACTATTATCGATCGCCTGACTGCTATCGGCGGTCGTTGGGAAAGAAAAAATAATCAGGTTATCCTGCAAGAAAACCTCGAATATCGCTCTTTAGAACCACCTTTACAGATTTCTGGTTCTCAGGCAATTTGGAACTATCAAAATCGTACCCTAACTTCCGATCGCCCCACGGAAATTTTTCAATATCAAGATCAAATTACTATTACTGGTAATCGTGTGGTGGTGGAATTAGGCAATCGCATCGCTTATCTCAAGGACGGGGTTAAGGGAATTAATCAGAAAACTGGGGCGCAATTGTATAGTCAGATCTTAACTTGGAAAATGTCGGAAAAAATTGTCGAGGCCGAGGGGAATATTATCTATGAACAACAGGAACCAAAATTTAATCTCACCGGCGATAAAGCGATCGGCACTTTAGAAGATAATAACATTGTTGTTACCAGTAGTTCCCCCGATCGAGTTGTCACCGAGATTTATCCCCGTTAACAGGGAAAACTGGCCAAAAAAAACTCTCCCCAGAAAAGGGAGAGAGGGGGGGTAAATATTTAAAAGCTTACCATTTGAGCAGATTAAACTGTTCCATATCGATCGTGTCGCGGTTACGATAGATAGTCAGGATAATCGCTAAACCCACGGCTGCTTCGGCTGCCGCTACGGTAATCACGAAAATAGTAAAAATTTGGCCTCGGATATTAGCGGGGTCAAGATAGTTGGAAAAACCCATTAAGTTAATGTTAACAGAATTGAGCATCAATTCGATCGACATTAAAACCCGGACGGCATTGCGACTGGTGACTAAACCATAAATTCCGATACAAAATAAGGCCGCCGCTAATAACAAATAATACTCTAACTGAATCTGCATGATACCTCTTTTTTGGGTCTTATTTAGGGGCGGTTAATTCTCTAGGTCGTTCGGGTAATGTTAAAGCTGTGGCCGTAGGTTCTTCAGCTTTTAGGGTGGGGATAAGGTCACGACGAGCTAAAATAATTGCTCCGACCATGGCCATTAATAACAGCACGGAAGCTAATTCAAAGGGTAGCAGGAAATCACTAAAGAAATGCTTACCGATTTCTACTAAAGTATTAGTTACTACGGCGGGAGAAGTGCTAGAAATTGACCAAGGTGTGATTAAAACCATGGTCGATAACAGCACAAATAAACCAACACAAACTAAGGCAGTAGATGCCTGACGGATCCAACGTTTAGGAATATCAGAAAAGTCCTCTTGCTTATTAACAAGCATAATGGCAAAGAGAATTAAAACGTTAATCGCACCCACATAAATTAGAATTTGTGCCGCCGCTACAAAGTCAGCATTTAGTAAGAGATATAAACCAGAAATGCTGATAAAAACACCGCCCAATAAAAAGGCGGAATAAACGATATTAGACAATAGTACCACGCCTAAAGCTGTCCCGATTACTAGGGCTGCTAAAATGCCAAAAGATACTATTTGAACGCCCTCGGCTAAATTCACAGTAGTTTCATCTCCTTTTATGTTTGAGAGTTATTAATTATTAGTTATCAGCTTCTGAAGGCAAGAGGCAACAGGCAAGAGGCAAAAGACAGAATCTGGCAATTCTCCTACCTAAAAACCGTGACGGCTGATAGCTAACTGCTAATTAATCGGTAATTTCTTCTGGACGTTTACCGGCGCGTTGACTACCGACGGGTAAATCGTGGGGTTCGATGACACCTTTAGGTAGATAACCTAATTCCCTCAGAGGTGTTACCATCGGGTCTTGGGTGACTTTGTAGGGTAAACGGCCTAGGGCGACGTTATCATAGTTTAATTCATGACGATCATAGGTCGCTAGTTCGTATTCTTCGGTCATCGATAGGCAATTAGTCGGACAGTATTCTACACAATTACCGCAGAAAATACAGACCCCAAAATCGATACTGTAGTGTTTGAGTTCTTTCTTTTTAATTTCCTTGTTAAAAGTCCAATCCACTACTGGTAAATTAATCGGACAAACTCGCACACAAACTTCACAAGCGATACATTTATCGAACTCAAAGTGAATTCTACCCCGATAACGTTCCGAGGGAATTAACTTTTCGTAGGGATACTGAACGGTAATCGGACGACGACGCATATGGTCGAAGGTAACGGATAAACCTTCGCCGATGTATTTCGCCGCTTGAATGCTACCTTTGGCGTAATCGCTGACTTGTTTGAGGATGTTAAACATGATGGTCAGAGGGGTAGTAGGTTAACAGGGCAAAAACGGGAATTAACCGCCAAAAGCAAAGGGAAAAGCTAGTTTTAGGGCGGCGGTAAGTAGTAGGTTAACTAAAGATACCGGTAAGAGGAATTTCCAGCCTAAATCGAGTAATTGGTCAATGCGAACCCGGGGTACAGTCCAACGCAAGAGAATGGCGATGAAGATGAGGAAATAGGCTTTTAATACTGTCATCGTAATCCCTAGGGAAGCGGTGATAATTTGTAGCCAGGGATTGGTTTCACTCACTCCCAACCAGCCGGCCAAAGCATTGACGGGGATAGGAAATTCCCAACCGCCAAGATAGAGGACCGCGAAAACTAGGGCTGACAGCACGAGGTTAACGTAGGAACCCACATAAAAGAGAGCGAATTTCATCCCCGCGTATTCGGTTTGATAACCGGCGACTAATTCCTCCTCCGCTTCCGGTAAATCGAAAGGCAGACGTTCACACTCAGCTAAAGCGGCAATCCAGAAAATCAGAAAACCCACCGGTTGGCGCCAGATATTCCAGCCTAAAATGCCATAACCGGATTGTTGTTCGACAATATCAATGGTACTGAGACTATTAGACATCATCGCGATCGCTAATACCGATAAAGCCAAGGGAATTTCATAACTAATCGATTGCGCCGCCGCCCGCAGGCCTCCCAGTAAGGAATACTTATTATTTGAGGCATAACCCGCCATTAATAAGCCAATGGGGGCAATACTGGACAAGGAAATCCATAAAAAGATCCCCACGTTTAGGTCAGTAATCAGCAGATTTTGGCCGAAGGGGACGATGAGATAGGAGACAAACACCGGCATCACCACCAAAATTGGCCCGAAGAGGAATAACCAAGGATCGGCCTTAGCGGGGACGACATCTTCTTTAAAAACTAATTTCAGACCGTCGGCGACTGGTTGTAAAACGCCTAAGGGTCCCGCGTATTCGGGTCCGATACGCTGTTGGACGGCGGCAGAAATTTTCCTTTCTAACCAGACGCACACTAAAACCCCCACCGTGGCGGCTATAATCATCAGGAACATGGGTAAAGGCATCCAAATCGCTTTAGCCACTCCTCCACTTAATCCCAAGTCTGTTAGGGATTTAATGAAACTTTCTTGTAAATCTATGCCTTGATTCATATTTGGCGATCGCTGTACTGTCAATAGTTCGGCATGGTCTGAAGATTTTTAAGCAAATCTTATAGCCTAGTATACAGTTAGTCGGTCTGAGGGTTATCAGTAAAGTGACAAAGGCTTCAACTCATTAGCAGCCAAGAGAGTCAAGGAATCTTGATTCCCCGTGCGAGAATAGGTATTAGTCAATAGTTAGACCCTGAATCTATCAATGTTCCCATCTGTTTCTTAGCACCGACAACCTCAGCTAGTTATCTGGATTTTAGGTTCGATCCCCCCTGCCCCCCTTGATAAGGGGGGTGCCGATAGGCGGGGGGATCCCCCTTGATAAGGGGGGTGCCGATAGGCGGGGGGATCCCCCTTGATAAGGGGGGTTTCTGATAATTTTTAACGCCTACCTACTTAACTTATCGTTTAGGCAACGAAAGCAGCCCGCTTGAATCTGTCTTCCTCTTTGTGTTCTTTGTGCCTTTGTGGTTTATCCCCACAGCCAATCCGACTGTTAAAACCCAGTTATCGAGCGTTTCTCGCCAATCGCCGCTATTTATTGTGATAAGCCGCCTGTAGGTCCCGAATCGAAAACAAAGCTTGAAACTGTATTCCCTGAGATTGGTAAAATTCCGCCCCTCCTTGTTCTCTATCCACCAAAGCAATGATTAAATCTACTTGATAACCCGCATTGCGTAATCTTTCTACCGCTACCATAGCACTTTTCCCCGTTGTCACCACATCTTCGAGGACAACCACCGCAGCCCCGGGGTTTAAAGTCGGCCCCTCGATATAAGCCATAGTACCGTGACCTTTTGCCTCTTTACGGACAATTAAGGCTGGAATAGGGCGATTTTCGTAGGCAGATACCACACTAACAGCACTGACAATCGGATCCGCTCCTAGGGTTAATCCTGCCACCGCTTGGGTATCTGGAGGCAGTAGAGACAGCAATAAACGCCCCACGGCTAAAGCTCCCTCCCCAGTGAGAGTAACTTGTTTGCCGTTGATATAGTAGCTGCTTTTTTGTCCTGAGGACAGGGTGAAATCTCCCTCTCGATAGGCAAGACGGACAAGAGCATCGAGGAGAAATTGATGCAGGGAAGCAGTATCGAGATTCGCTACCGAGGAATTAGCCATATTTTCAGGATTAGGAGTCTGACTGACTCCAAAATTTCGGTTACAATTAAGCCAAAAGTCATTATATATTGACTCGATCGCTAGTATTGATTTCTTTCTCATCCCATTGACGCGATTTTTTAATTAACCCTATCCCTGTGAGGAGATTTTTACCCATGCGCGCTAAGTTTTTACTTCCTCCCCTGTTTTGTTTAACCGGTTTAGTCTGGTTAAGTTCGTCTAATGCGATCGCCCAAAATTCACCCGCCACCAATCCTGCACCGGTAAAAACCCAACAATTGCAACTTGTCCCCTCTCCCGATACGGCGGTGGGATTTAATAATATCCCTGGTTTGTTTAACCGCGCTGTTAATAACAATACGGGTCGTTTCTACGACTATACCAACATTTTAGGACAGTTCAACTCTCTTTTTGGTTGGCGTACTTTTCCCCAAGGTTCCTATTTCGATAATCTGATTACCCGGGATGCCAAATTAACCGAAACTTTATACTATGATGTCATGCAACAGCAACAGTCTGGGCCTTTAATTCGCACCCAAGATTTACCCAATCCCTTCGATACTTCCCTACAGGAAAATCCCAGTTATTTAAGTCCAGGCGGATTTTAATCTACCAATTCAGACTTGAATTGGCTAAGTAGCTGGTTATAATTAAATTAAAAATGGATTTTAGGTTCGATCCCCCCTGCCCCCCTTGATAAGGGGGGTGCCGATCCCCCCTGCCCCCCTTGATAAGGGGGGTGTCTGACAACTTTTAACGCCTACCTACTTCACAATGTAATCGGTCGAGAATCTTCTTTGAAGGTTTCCGAACTGCGGCAAGATACCTTTTTAGGTTCAATCGAAGCTCCCTGAGAAGCTAAACTCTCACCCATTTGGCAATATCAAGGGTTTTGTCATAACGATAGCTCATGCCATCATTGGCAACAATCGTTTGACCTCGACTGGCTTTATTTTTGATGGTACTTAAGCTATAGTTGGTCAGTTTTTGCATTTCTTGATGGGTAAAATTGTCTTGATTGTTTATTTCAGAGACAATTTCTATCGTTTCATCAACGGTTTGCTCATTGTTGGTATGAGTTGCAATCGCTGCTGATGGATGATAGTCTGCCATGCTCATTAAACGCCAAGTAGAATCCTCGGAAAGTTCCAAAACCCTTTGATGATAGTTAAACAAACTTTCTCGATGTCCGACACTAATAAAGGTCTTGCCAGTTTGTTGTAACTGTTTATATAAATGATCTTCATTTTTTAAATCTAAAGCACTGGTGGCTTCATCTAAAATCACAAAATCTGGCTGATTAACGAATAGTCGCGCAAAGGCTAGACGCTGTTGTTCTCCTAAAGATAAAATATTTTCCCAATCCACTTCCTCATCAAAATTTTTGATGCGATTAAGAACATCTTGCAGGTTAACTTCTTGTAAGATTTCTTTTAATTGGGATTCACTCATCTCCGTTGTCGTTTGAGGATAAATTAGCTGTTCGCGCAGGTTTCCCAAAATGATGTAAGGACGTTGGGGTAAAAATAATAAATCGTCGAGGGGAGGTCGCATCAAATGACCTGTACCTGTATTCCATAACCCAGAAATAGCGCGTAAAAGAGAACTTTTTCCTCGACCACTTGGCCCAACAATTAATAAACCTTCCCCTGGTTCAACGGACAGGGATAAATGTTCAACAATCACTTTAGCGGCATCGGGAGTTTGTAAGGTGACATCATCAAAAGCTAGATTGTTATTTTCAATAACTTTAATGGTATTAACAGGGGTTTTTTGTTCGCTTACATCCTCTAACGCTTGGGAGAAATCTTCTAACCGTTCAATATAATTGATAAACTCACCGGAGCGTCCAAATTCATCGACTAACACAGATAAAGCTGTGGAAAAGAAATAGCAACAATAGCTGGCTTGGTTAACTTGTCCAAACTCAATTCTACCACTAATATATAATGGGGAGACAATTAAGAAGGGGAAGATTTGAACAATGGATTCATAGCCGCGGTTAAAAAATTCTTGGTTTCTTTCCCAATTAATTTTTTCAATTATAATTTTAATCACCTGATTGAACTTCCTTTGAATAATATTTAACTCTTTTTCTTCCCCTCTAAAAAATGCAATTGATTCGGCGTGAGTCCGAACATGAGTAATGGCGTATTTATAGGTTCCTTCGGTTTCTAATTGTTGTTTACTGACTTTATTTAATTGTTGAGTAATATAGGTAGCAAGAATATTTCCAATAATCGTATAAACCAAAAGCACTATAGAAATGGTTCTAGAAATTGACCAAAGGATGACAATAAAAACCATCATCTCCATGAGTTTTTCGACGCAGGTTGTTAAAAAGTCCATCGTTGTTCTGGTGATGGGTTGAATTTCTTGGGATAAACGTTGATCTGGATTTTCAATATCTCTTTTAAAATTGATTTGATAATAAGCACGATTTTTAAAATATTTTTGCAAGATACTACTATTGATCCATTGATACCAATCCAGCGCAATTAGTTGTTTAAGAAACTTGGACAATCCTCCGAAAAACGTCATACTACCTAGGGTAATCCCATAAATAATGACAAGATGAGTTAATTTTTCTACATCCCTGGCTTCTGTGAAGGTAATTAAGTCTCTAAAAACAAAACTATTAAACGCATTAAGACCTACTAATCCCACTAATAATAAAAACAATAAAACGAGCATTCCCCAGGAACGAATAATCTGTGAAAAGGCTCTATCCTGGTGTTCTTTAGGATACCAATAAACTTGAATAAATCTTAAAAATTCTTGAAGAGATTGATTGAAAGTTCGGACATCTTCTTTGAGATTTATACTATCTGAGGTTTTTTCAGCAACATTCATAGGATTCTCCTTACTCTAAAATGAGGGACATTAGAACTTTGAATGTCTATCTCTTAAGTTAGACACTAATTCAGCATACCATAAAAATCTGCATTATTATCACAAATTATATTACTACTATTTTCTGGCTTTTTTACAGATCAGGAATGAATATTAACCGGAATTGAATCAGATTCATAATCGTTTGATAATTTTGGCAGGATTACCAGCAACAACAGTAAAAGGTTCTACATCTTTTGTTACAACAGAACCTGCTCCAATAATTGCTCCTTTCCCAATCGTAACTCCTTTAAGAATTCCAACATTAAATCCAATCCAAACATGATCTTCTATCACCACAGGTGCAGATTTTATATCAACATCCTTAGCATCCTTAATCAGATTATTCAAAATGACTACTTCCACAAATTCTTTCTGTCTTAAAATATAATTTAATGAATGAGCATCGGTATCATAAATATTGACATCATCGGAAATCATAACTTCGTTTCCAATTTTGATAGAATTGGCCGATCTAATTCGAGTTCCTTCACCAATATAACAATTTTTACCTATTTCTATTTTTCCACCATGAGCAAATAAAAATAATTCACCCAATATGATGGTATTCTCTCCAATTTGAATTAGACTTTTATCCTCCCTACAGTTTATACACTTTCCGATAAATTTGACGGAACTGTGAAATGTAGCATTGTCGGAAAGTTTTTTATGTTTTTCGATCCGTTCTTGTTCTTCTAAAAATTTTGAAATTAATAAATATAATTTATGTTTTAAGTTAAACATAAGATTGATCTCGTGGAATTCATGATCTGGATTTTTGAATTTAGAGGTGTGATAAAATCGACATTTATTGTGTTAAAAACCCACTTTTAGTAAAATATGCAAAATAAGTTTTTAACAATTTGTGATCAATCGGGGGAAAATTAAAGGCCGTACCCTTTAACCCCATTACCGTATTTTGAGAATCCAACTCGGGGGAATAACCTGCCGATAAATTTTCATCTGAAAAAATATCTAACACCGGAGATAAAGCATTATCTGTATTAATTTTACATTGTTCGGTTAAATGCGATCGCCATTTTTCAAAAGAAACCAACTGCAACGGATAACCCATTTCCCGAACACAATCAAATAAGTCACGATTTAAGGTTGGGTGAGAATTCAACAAATGAAATGCTTTCCCTAAAGAGCTTTCTTGACTGGCTAAATGTACAATTGCACCACTCACATAATCCACAGGAGTGAGGTCTTCTGTACTGTCACCAAAATCAGGAATCATTCCTAATTGAATACACCCTTTAATCAGACGACAAAACAAATCTTCTCTATTACAAATTCCGGTTTTACTATGTCCAATAATTCGAGATGCTCTAAAAATTGTCATCGGAAGTCCCCGCTTTCGAGCTTCCATGATTAATTTTTCAGCGACCCATTTACTTTGAGTATAACCAGCATTGAGTCCATGATTTATACCTAGAAGATCAGATTCTTGAATTAAGTTTCCTTGAGCATAACTGGGGGAAAAAATAGAAATCGTTGAGACAAAATGAACAGGTTTAGTTTTAATTAAGCACGCTAATCTCAAGATTTCTGCTGTTCCTAAAACATTAGTGGGTTTCAGTATTGAATAGGGATAAATGGCATTAACCCAAGCTCCATTATGATAAATCACATCAATTTGATTCCCTAAGTCCAGAAAATCTGGTTCACACATTCCTAAACGCTTTTGGGATAAATCACCAATAACAGGAATAATACGAGAGCTTTTCTGTTCATCCCATAATTGAAAGATTTTTAATTTCTGGTAAATTTTCGCTTGAGCTTGTTCTAAACTTTTGTCTCGAATTAAACAATGAATATTAGCTTCTGTTTTGTCTAATAATTCAGCTAATAAATGAATTCCGAGAAAACCCGTAGCTCCTGTTAGCAAAATATCAGCAGGTTTTTGAGGAAAGGGAGCCACAAGATTCGGCGGTTGAATGGAGGGATCTAAGGTAATTTCGACTTGCCAATCTGGGATTTGATCGCTCTCAATTTCATCAGATAAATTCAAGTCTAAATTAGAGGATAATCCTGCTACCGTCGGTTCTGAAAAAAGATAGTTTAAAGGAATATTAATAGCTAATTGTTCTCGCAGTCGAGAAATCACTTGGGCAGCTTTTAAAGAATGACCACCTAAGTCAAAGAAATTATCGAAAATACTAATTTGCTTTAACCCTAAAACATCTTGCCAAATCTCAGCAACAATTTTTTCCGTAGCTGTTCGGGGTGTAATCATCGTTTTTTGCTCCTGAATTTCGGTGGGTGCGGGTAAAGCGTTACGATCAATTTTCCCACTACTCATTAAGGGCAATTCTTGAAGCTGTACAAAGAAAGCTGGAATCATATAATCTGGTAATTTCTGTTTGAGAAAACTTCGCAATTTTGCAGGATCAATGGATGGAGATTTTGGCACAATATAAGCCACTAATTGTTTATTATTTTTTTGATCTTCTCGAACAATTACCGCCGTCGCTCGGACATCTGGGTATTCAGTTAATACGGCTTCAATTTCGCCAATTTCAATGCGAAACCCTCGAATTTTGACTTGATTATCAATGCGTCCTAAAAACTCTATATTTCCATCGGGTAAATAACGAGCTAAATCTCCAGTTTTGTAGAAACGTTGATATTCTGATGAATTAAAAGCATGAGTAATAAATTTTTCACGGGTTAAATCATCGCGATTGAGATAACCTTTGGCCAAACCTAAACCTCCAATTAACAGTTCTCCTGGTATTCCAATGGGGACTTGTTGCAAATAGCGATCACAAATATAAACCTGTGTATTTGTAA
Organism: Microcystis sp. M_OC_Ca_00000000_C217Col; assembly: GCF_007095585.1. NCBI lineage: Bacteria > Bacillati > Cyanobacteriota > Cyanophyceae > Chroococcales > Microcystaceae > Microcystis > Microcystis sp. M_OC_Ca_00000000_C217Col. Next base: position 24,709 of record NZ_SFBV01000293.1, on the reverse strand, counting down.
TCGGTTTACCAATGGCAACAGAATGAATTTGAGCAATTTTATGAATGAAATTGGGATTAAAAACTGTGCTGGTTATCGTAGCTTCTGTCGGTCCATAGGCATTCAACCAAGTGATATCTTCTCGTTGACTATTTGATAGGATTTTTTGCCATAATATTAATCGCTCTGCTAATACTTCTTCACTTCCTGTAATCACTAAGCGTAGGGTTTCTGGTAAAGTTATTAAAGTTTGAGATAAATCTAATACCCATTCATGCCAATAAGTAGCCGGAAGATTAATTATCGTTAAACGATTGTGCTGAATAAATTGAGTAAAATCAGCTAAAGAAGTGAACATTAATGCAGGACGCATGACTAAAGTTGCACCCGTTAAAAAGGTTGGATAAATTTCTTCAGCAGCTACATCAAAGGTAAAAGAAGCAAATTGTAAAATTCGATCACGACTTGTTAAATCATAGGCTTTAATGATTCCTAAGCTATGATTAACTAAACTTTGATGTTCAATCATAACCCCTTTAGGAGTGCCTGTTGAACCAGAGGTATAAATAATATAAGCTAAATTATTTGGCTGAATAGGGTTAAATAAATTGTTTTGACTTTGACTAGCAATTGAGTTTTCTTCAGTATCCAGACAAACTACTTTTGCTTGATGATTACGGAATAAATTAATCAAGGTATTTTGAGTGATTAATACCGAGACTTGAGCATCATTTAAGATATAGTTTAAACGCTCTTGGGGATAATTGGGAGCTAGAACAAGATAAGCAGCACCCGTTTTAATAATTGCCAAAAAACTGATAATAATAGATACAGATTGTTCTAAACAAATACCCACTAATGATTCAACTTTAACCCCCTTAGATTGGAGATAATGAGCTAATTGATTGGCACGATCATTTAAGTCTTGATAGGTAAATTTTTCCTTGCCCCATTCTATTGCGATCGCAGTTGGAGTTTTTAAAACTTGATGTTCAAATAATTCATGAATACAAACCTTGGGATTTTCAGCAATATTAGTCTGATTCCATTGAGCTAATAACTTTTGTTCTGATAAAGGTAAAATAGGTAATAATTCAATCGATTGTTCAGGATTAACGGCAATTCCTTCTAATAAAGTTTTAAAGTGGGTAATCATGCGTTCAATCGTGTCTTGATTAAACAACGCGCAATTATAATCAAACGATCCAACTAAACCCTCAGTCGTTTCTTGCATGGCTAAGGTTAAATCAAATTGAGCAATTAAAGCATTCATCGGAACGGGAGTTAATTTTAAATCCGCCATCGAAAAATGATTAATGTGCAGCATATCTTCCCAAGAAAACATCACTTGGAATAAAGGACTATAACTTATATTTCGTTCAGGATTTACCGCTTCTACCACCTTTTCTAAGGGTAAATCTTGATATTCATAAGCTTCTAAAACCACTTGTTTAACTTGATTTAATAAAGCTTGAAATGAGAGATTTTCTTTAAACTGAGTGCGAATGGGTAAGGTATTAACAAAGCAACCAATTAAGGGTTCAATTTCAGGAAAATGTCGATTGCCACTGGGAATCCCAATCACAATATCTTCTTGACGGCTATAGCGATATAATAAAACATTAAACGCCGTTAAAAGCGTCATATTCAAAGTAGCGGTTGACGTTTGGCTAATATTTTTCAGGTGTTGGCTTAATTCTGGACTTAGTTTAAATGTACAATTATTGCCTTTAAACGTTTGTATGGGAGGACGAGGATGATCAGTGGGAATTTCTAATAAGGGTGGAATTCCGGTTAATTGTTGTTGCCAATAATTAACTTCCTGGGTGAGTTTATCTCCTTGTAACTGTTGTCTTTGCCAAACGGCAAAATCACCATATTGAATAGGTAAATCGGGTAAAGGATTAGATTGTTTTTGTAAAAAAGCTTCATATAAATGAGAAAGTTCTTGTAGTAAAACTTTCATTGACCAGCCATCAAAAATAGAATGGTGTAAACTCAAAAATAAAAGATAAGAGTCAGCTTTTAATTTAACCAAAAAAGTCCGCATTAAAGGAGCTTGGGTTAAGTCAAAGGGAGTATAAATTTCTTGTTCGGTTAATCGCTCTAATTCTTGGGTTTGTTCCGCAGAAGATAAAGACTGTAAATCCACTAAAGGCAAATTTAACTGAATTTTCGGTTTAATAATTTGTCGGGGAATTTCGTCAACTTCTTGAAAACAGGTCTGCAACACTTCATGACGTTGCCTAATAGTTTCTAAAGCTTTTCTAAAGATATCAATATCCAAATTGCCGTCAATTTGAAAGCGAAACGGCATATTATAGGTATAGCCTTGAGCTTCTAATTGGTACAAAAACCAAAGTCGTTCTTGAGAAAAAGAAAGCGGTACAAGTTGAGATGGATTCCTAGTAGGTATCGTATTTGTTTTTACACCGATTCCTTTTTTTTGTAGTAACAGCTTGAGTAATTTCTGTTTGTCTTGAGAGTTATGGTTCATTTTTGACATGGGTTAAATAGGATTAATTTAGTGAAGGTTGGTTTGATGGATACAATAGCGATTTTTGTTAATTGTTTTTTTTCTAGAGCGAACTAATCAATTAAGTCTCTTGCCAGATAAGGATTTAGTCGATTTATGCCCCCCTATCGAACCATACCAAGTAACGAAGAACCAAAATTGTTTAATTATTGATGCTAAATAGCGGTATAACCTCCATCTACCATTAAAATTGCTCCAGTGACATAAGAGGAAGCTTCAGACGCTAAAAACACGACAGGGCCAATTAACTCTTCTAAATCTCCGGTTCGTTTCATGGGAATTCTAGTATATAATTCGTCCATTTCATTGGAAGTTGAACGTAAACCTTCTGTTCCTTCCATCATATTATTCATATACCCCGGTGCAAAAGCATTGACTCGAATTTTGTGACTAGCTAATTCGACCGCTAGGGATTTTACTAATTGATTGACCCCACCTTTTGCGGCGCTATATGCTCCTGAAGATTTGGGAACAGCAACGAAAGCACAGATAGAAGAATTCATAATAATTGATCCCTTTGTTCCTTGTTTGATCATTTGTTTGGTTGCGAGTTGAGCGCAATTAAAATAACCTTTTAAGTCAACATTAATAACCTGATCCCATTCAAATTCCTCTAATTCATCAGTGTTTTTGAGAATTTCAACCCCTGCATTACAGACCATAATATCGAGTTGACCATAATGAGCAACCGCCTGGTTAATTAAATTCTGACAAGCTTGACGTTGACGAACATCGGTCTTAATTGCGATGGCCTCACCTCCTGCTTCTTGAATCAGTTGAACCGTTTGTTCAGCACCAACTTGATTAATATCACCAATTACCACCTTAGCTCCAGCTTGTGCTAACCCTTGCGCTAATACCCGACCAATTCCTCGGGCAGCACCCGTGATAATTGCAACTTTACCTGTTAAATCAAAGAGATGATTTGTCATTTTTTTCCTTCAGTTTAAATCAATGTCCATTATAGAAATATTAAGTCATTTAGGTTCAGCTTTGAGATAATAAAGCTTGAACTTCTTCTGGTGAAAGTTGGGAAATTTCTTGAACTGTTACGGCAATTTCATTTAGTAACCCTTCATTCCCCACTAATTCAATCATGACTTGAGTTAATTGGCTGATAGTTGAGTGATTAAAAAGTTGACGCACAGAAACTTCAATTTCTAAGGTTTGACGGATTTTACTAATCAGTTGAATTGCTTTTAAAGAATGCCCACCTAACAGAAAGAAATCGTCTTCAATCCCAACTCGTTCGACTTCTAAAATTTCTGCCCAAATTCCTGCTAAAACTTCTTCAATTGCAGTTCGAGGAGCGACATAATTTTGAGTTAACGATAAGGGGTTTTTATCGGGTATTGGTAAGACTTTTCGATTAACTTTACCGTTAGGACTGAGTTGAAAAGATTCCATCACAACAAAAGCAGAGGGAATCATATAATCGGGTAGCCAGTTTTCAAGGAAATGACGTAATTCAACTTGGTTTACGGTTTCACCTGAACGGGGAATAAAATAAGCGGCTAAATATTTTTCTCTAGCTGTTTCTCCCTGAACTGTAGCAATGGCTTGGGCAATTTGAGGATGTTGATTTAAAATAGTTTCTACTTCCCCTAATTCAATTCTATAACCTCTAACTTTCACCACATCATCAATTCTTCCTAAATATTCAATGTCTCCATTGGGTAAATAACGAGCTAAATCTCCAGTTTTATACAACAATGAATTATCGCTAAAGGGATTAGGAATAAATTTTTCTTGGGTTAATTGGGGATTATTGAAATAACCCCGCGCTAAACCGCCACCCGCAACATATAGCTCCCCAGTCACTCCGATAGGTACGGGTTGAAGATGGGAATTTAAAATATAAACTTGCACATTAATCGCGGGTTTACCAATGGGAATATACTTCGGCCAAAGCTCAGGATTAGGGTCAAAGGTATAACTGGTAACGATATCTGCTTCTGTGGGTCCATAATAATTGTAAAGGGTACAATGTTCGAGTTTTTTGAATGTAGAAATCATCGTTGGAGTAATTTGTAATTGCTCTCCAGCTGAAATAATTTCACGCAAGTTAGCAAATAAGTAGGTTTCCTCACTATAGGTTTCAATTAATTGTTGTAACAAAGTAACGGGCAAAATCGCTTTATGAATGGGTTTATTTGCTAACAATTGACTTAATTTAGCCAGGTCTAAGCGAGAATCTTCTGGAACAATAAATAAGCTTCCCCCTAAACACAAAGCGGCAAAGATTTCGTGATAGCTGACATCGAAATTAAAGGGAGCAAATTGTAAGAAATTCCTTTCGGATGACGTTTTTAATTGATGATGCTCAATAATATTCGTTAAGGATTGATGCAGGATCATAATCCCTTTAGGTACACCCGTAGATCCTGAACTATAAATAATATAAGCCAAATCCTTTAAACTAACGGGGTTGCCGGGATTATTCTTGGGTTCTAAGGCAATTTCTGAACCTTGTTCATCCAATAAAATCCGTTGAGAAATGGTTTCACTGTTTAAGAGTAATTGACAATTTTTTTCGGTTAAGAGGGTTTTAAGTTGGGTATCTTGCAGGATGTAAGAAAGTCTTTCTTGAGGATAGGTTGGGTCTAGGGGAACACAAACGCCGCCTACTTTTAACACTGCTAAAACGGCAATCACCATATTAACAGACCTTTCTAAACAAATCCCCACTAAAGATTGAGAACTAACCCCAATTTTTTGTAAATAATGAGCCAGTTGATTAGCAGATTTATTCAGTTCTTGGTAGGTTAATTGTTGCTCTTGAAAAACAACGGCAATGGCTGAAGGAGTTTTGAGAGTTTGTTGCTCAAATAATTGATGAACGCACTGTTTTAGATGCTTTTGAGGCGCAGTTTGATTCCATTCAATTAATAATAATTGATGTTCAGCTTCCGTTAATAAAGGTAAGTCTTGAATCCGACGATGGGGATTAATGGCGATTCCTTCTAATAAGGTTTTAAAATGACCTAACATCCTTTCAATGGTGTCATTTTCAAATCGTTCTTGAGGATAAATAATTTTAATACTTAAGGCTTCTCCAGGGGTGACAATAACCGTTAAGGGGTAATCAGCATTGCCATAATCTTGCATTTCACCAACTTGTAAACCGCCTAAATTCTCACTATCATTGTCGCTAAAGGGTAAATTTTCAAAGACAACAAAACTTTCAAAAACTGAATGAGGGGAAGGAATTTCACTCCATTTTTGAATATCAATTAGAGAACTATAACTATATTGCTCTCGTTCTAAATGCTCTTGTTGTAATTGTTGAAACCAAGTTAATAATTCAAGTTGAGGCTCAATTTGGATGCGAACGGGTAAGGTATTTAAAAACACCCCCACCATCGATTCAATCCCTGTAAAATTGGGCGGTCGCCCCGAAACTGTTGCCCCAAATACAATATCAGATTCACTACTATAATGATGCAATAATAAAGCCCAAGCTCCTTGAATGAAGGTAGAAAGAGTAAGGCGATATTCTTGGGCGAGTAATTTCAGACGACTGGTAATTTCTGGAGAAAGTTTTGATTTTTGATCAAGATAATTTTTACTTTGATTAACAAGAGGATTTAACGGTTTATCAACTACTAATGGGGTCGGAGAGGTAAAACCTTGAAGATTTTGTCGCCAAAAGCGTTCGGACTGAGTTTGATCTTGCTGTTGTACCCAATTAATATAGTCTTGGTAAGGGCGAGGTGTCGGTAAATTGACGGGTTGATGGTTGATGAGTCCAGCGTAAAACTCGAAAACTTCTTTCAACAGAATTGCTGTTGACCAACCATCTAATAAAATATGATGTCCAGTATTAATAAATTCATATTTTTGATCTTCGACTTGAATTAAATGACATCGAATTAAGGGGATTTTATCTAATTCAAAATATTGCTCTTTATCAGAGGTTAATAATTTCTGAAATTTAGTTTCTTGTTCGGCGGGAGAATGCGATCGCCAATCATAATTAAACCAAGGCAAGGTGACATTTTTTCTAACTATTTGTAAAGGCTGTTTGGTTTTTTTCCAAGCAAAACAAGTCCGTAAAACACTATGTCTATCTACTACTTTTTGCCAAGCTTGTTGGAACGCATTAATATCTAAATTGCCTTGCAAGGTGATTTGAATTTGTGATAAATACGTCTTTGATTCTGGATTATATAAAGAATGAAATAGCATCCCCTGCTGCATGGTAGAAAGGGGATAAATGGATTCAATATCTTTTTTACTAACCTTAGATTGTTGAGGTGTGACCATTGTTTTTCCCAATAGATTAAATAAAAATGTGCGTGAGTTTCTTGAATCAAATTTAGAACGAATTACCTTTAAGGCTCTTCTAGGTTCTGTGTGATAAGTTTAACTTACAATATGATCGATCGATCTTTGTGTCCTCTGTGTCTCTGTGGTTCCTTCCACCCCCTCGCTAGTAGGATTAATTTTATCCCAAATTTTGGCAACAATTTCTGGATTTAAATTATGAACATGATACACCGCTTTTCCTGCAAAAGTTTTTTTAATGGCAAGATAAGGATTAGCAGAACCAACTTTACCCATTTGATAAACTAGGATCACCGAAGGTTGTTGAATCTCCTGTTTAAATTTGCGTTGCAGCCTCCAAATATTAAAATTATTAATAATACTGGAAAAAATGGGAGAGTTACGAGTATCTTTAGTCGGATAATAGGGAACAAATCTGTCTAACATTTGAGATTTAGATTGGCTATTCATGAACCTTGTGCTTGTGGATTTTTACTTGATGGATAAGTTTAAAATGCTGACGAGGATAAACCCCCATCGAGGGGAATAGTAATTCCCGTTATATAACTCGCACATTCTGAAGCTAAAAATACAACGAGATTAGCAAATTCTTCAGTCGTACCAATCCGATTCATGGGAATTGTTTTTAGAATTCTTTCTCGGATTAAATCTGGGGTAGTTCCCTCCTTTTTGGCATAAATTTCTAAATATTCTCGATGTCTAGGGGTGTCAATAATGCCGGGGTTAACACTATTAATTAAAACATTATAGGGGGCGGTTTGTCTAGCTACTGATTTGGTAAAATTCATTAAAGCTGCATTGACAACACCGGATTTAACTAAACGAGGGGAGGGCTCTTTTCCCGATGTGCCAATGATATTAACAATTCTTCCCCAATGTTGTTTTTTCATAATCGGTAATACTAAATTGGTTAAGCGAATATAACCGATTAATTTTCCTTGAAAAACGTTTAACCAATCTTCATCGGAAAGGTTTTCAATTAAATTTTCAGCAAAGTTAGCTCCTTCAGAATTATTGACTAAAATGTCAATTTTGCCATATTGATTTAAAGAGTCCTGTATTAATTGTTCAGAATCTTGAGCTTGATGGACATCAGCTACTAAACGCAGAATTTGTTGGGCAGGATAAGCTTGAGCCAGAGATTGATAAGCTTGTTCTAAGCGTTGGGAATTGCGACCACAAATAATTAAGTGACAGCCTTCTTCTGCTAATTTTTCAGCAATGGTAAACCCAATTCCTGCACTACTTCCCGTAATCAAAGCCACTTTATCTTTTAATCCTAAATTCATAAACTTTCTCCTAGCATTTTGTGGTTAAACTTAAAATTCTAAAACGAACTAAATTAAAATTTTAATCAAATTAATATCTTGATTCGATGAATTATATCCTTTTTTTAAAACTTTTGAAGGAGCATAATAAATTTGACCATATTCTAAACACTGTTCTTCATTTTCTATGAAAATTTCTAATTTTCCATTCAAAATAAATCCGATTTCTTCTTGCTCACCTTGATGTGGGGGAATGGAATAACCAGAAGGTATTTTCATCATCACGATTTCAAACCAAGAACCCTTAGCCGATTGACAAGGTAAATGAGTGATTTTATCTTGGTTGTTTGATAGGGTTAATAAAACGTCTTCTGAAGGTAAAGAAGAGGTAATCCGTTTAAGATCAAATCCAATCATCGGTTCTGACAAGGGATTAACAAAACCATGGGAAACATTAGCATCGGCGACATGAATATCTTGTAAAGCTCTCAAGGGTTTAATCACATCTTTAATATACAGTTCCAGTTCTCCTGAGAGTACCATGCCAATTTGACTTTCAGGATGTTGGTGGGATTCAAGTTTAGCATTAGGAGCTATAACGGATAATTGAAAAATGGTATCTTGGCATTGAAAAACCTCTAATTCTACATGAGGATTGAGTTTAATAGGTTTGGGAATTGGGAAAAATTCAGACATGATTTTAGGTGACAAGTTCAAAATGAAATTGAGATTTAAACTCTCAATTATTTTTCTGTGATGAAGGCAACTATTTTGAGCGGATAGGGAGCTTTTTTAGGTATGCACAGGTAAATAAATATTTTGAATCATGGTGTTTTCCTTTTTGTGAAATAAAGACCAACTCATCTCAATTTTACCATATTGTGAAATAAATTCTAAATCATGTTCTCGGAGGGCATTTTCATTGGTAATGGCTAAATCTGCCAACCCCTGTTTAACTTGAATAGCGGCAACACTGGTAGAATTCACAAATTTGATTTTAATCTTGTTTTGATTAAGGTCGCTAGGTAATAAATAGGGAAGTAAAGGAAGAGGAGCGGGATGAGTAACCAGGGTACAATTTTCTACAACAATTTCTTCATTTTTTCGCTTGGCTAATCCGTAAACGGGTGTGGGATAGGTGAAGATAAAACCTAGTTTAAAATTCGGTTCCATATAGAAATCATTAATTCTTTCATAGGCATGGGGTACTAACGCCAAATCTATCTGATTGTCGAGTAAAGATTCTTTTAAATCTGTAAAGCTATCAAATAAATGACTACTAACCGAAATCTGTTGTAATTTCCATTGAGAAATTAGATAATTTAAGGTTTGTTCGCTGCTGGTTTCTTTGGGACCCAAAGTGCCAACGCTTAAAGTTTTGACATCAAGCTGGGGATAACACAATTCCATTGAAAACTTTAACATGGTTTTAAGGCTCCTGAATGTTTAAGGGCGGATAAATTAGGATTTCCGGTACAAAATAAAACAATTTCAAGTTCAGCAATTAAAAATTTTACTAACTCATCAACGGCGGCTTCTGATTCAATCGCTGCTACGAGAAACGGTCGAGCCAACCCTCCTAAATCGGCTCCTAGAGCGATAGATTTGGCAATATCTAAGCCATTTTTTAAGCCACCAGAAGCAATTAAAGGAATGGTTGAATTGAGGGACCGAATGGCGGTAATACATTCAGCCGTAGGCAAACCCCAATCGGCAAAAACTTGTCCGAGATGCCTTTGTCTGTTGTCTTTGGCTCTTTGGCTTTCGACTTTGGCCCAGGACGTGCCTCCGGCCCCCGCCACATCAATCGCGGCGACTCCGGCTTCAATTAATTTTTTGGCCATCACCGCAGAGATGCCATTTCCGACTTCCTTGGCGATGACGGGAACGGGTAATTGAGCGCAAATTTGCTCTATTTTAGCGAGTAACCCTTTAAAATTAGAATCGCCTTCCGATTGCACCCATTCTTGTAAAGGATTGAGATGCAAAATTAAGGCATCAGCTTCTAATAATTCCACCAGTTTTAAACAGTCTTCTAAACCGCAGCTGTAATTTAACTGTACAGCCCCTAAATTCGCTAACAGGAGAATATCTGGCGCTAGAGAACGGACTGCAAAGGTCGGCGCTAATTCCGGTTGTTCGAGTGCGATGCGTTGAGAACCCACCCCCATCGCTAAACCATAACGTTGAGCGACCGTTGCCAATCGAGTATTGACTAAATGGGCTAATTCCGTTCCTCCGGTCATGGAAGAGATGAGAATTGGCGCTTTTAAAGATTTCCCCAAAAAGGTTGTCCCCAGTTCAATATCGCTGCGGTCAAGTTCAGGAAGACAACAATGGGTAAAGCGATATTTTTCTAAACCGTTTGTAAGTTGTTGAAATTCTACATCTTCTTCGATACAAACTCGCAGATGTTCGCTTTTACGATTTTCAATTTCACTGGGAAGATTAGGCTGTGACATAGTTGTTATCAAGTATGAGGGTTAAACATTAAGTTGAGGTTAAAAATCGAGTTCTGAAAGCAGTTCATCTAGTTCTACCTGATTAAGATCCGCATCGGGAAAATCCGATGGAGTATAGCCTCCTTCTACCGATAAACAATGGTTAATCAGGCTTTCTAAAGAATCTCGATAGGCAGCGGCTAAATTTTTGATCGTTGTTTGATGATGAAAATTCTCACTATATTGCCATTCTATATCAAGTTGCCCATCAACCACAATTCCATGAATCGCAATTAAATGGGAACGTTGTCCCAAAGGACTATGAATGGAACCACTGGATGCTTGAGATAATTTCCAGCCTATCTCGCCGATTTGATGGCTGGTAAATTGACCTAAATAATTAAAGCTAATTTGAGCTTTTGGATAGTTTTTTAGCGGGGATTGAATTGTTAAATCTGAGTTGAGATAATATCCAATTCCATAATCAAATCCTCGATTCGGAATTGGTCTTAATTGCTCTTTAATGGACTTGAGACATTCACCGGGATGGTGAAGATTTTCTAAGGTCAAAAATACGGGGAAAATACTGGTAAACCAACCCACAGTTCGAGATAAATTCACGGATTCAATTACATTCTCTCTTCCATGACCTTCCATGTCAAGCAAAAGCTTATAATTTCCTGTCCAACGACCAAAAGCTTGGACTAAAGCGGTCAATAGAATATCATTAATTTGGGTGTTATAAGCTTGCGGAACCTCCTGTAAGAGTAAGCGGGTTTGTTCTTCGTTTAAGGTGAAAGAAACCGTTTTGGCATGGGCAACAATGTTAGATTGTGTATCCCCCTGAATATCTACAGGAAGAGGAAAAACCGATGAAAAATCACGGTTTAGCCAATACTTGAATTGAGCGTAAAACTCTGGGGTTTTAGCATAGTTTTGCAGTTCCTCAGCCCAAGTTTTAAAAGAACTGGTTTTAGGAGGAAGTTGCAGAGGCTTTTGGTTTTCTAATTGCTGGTAAATCGTAACGAAATCTTCGAGGATAATCCGCCAAGAAATTCCATCTACTGCTAAATGATGAATCACAATTAACATTTTTCCCCTCTCACCCAAGGCGAAGAAACCCACCGCTATTAAGGGGCCTTCCTCTAAATTCAGTACCCGTTGTTGAACCTCGGAAATTTCTGCCATCTTGGTTAATTGTTCATGGCAAGATAGATGGGATAAATCCACCTTTTCAAAAGCAAAATTATTGCAATCATCGCTGTGATTTTGTTGCCATTGTTCTCCTTTTTGAACAAACCTTAACCGCAGCGCGTCATGGTGATAGAGTAATTTAGAAATAGTTTGTTTTAATAAATCTGGTTGTAGATTATTGGGAACTTCTAACAAGATAGATTGATTAAAGTGATGACGTTCGGGCCAGTTTTGTTCAAAAAACCATTTTTGAATCGGCGTTAACGGGACTTCACCTGTAACTAATCCCTGGTCAATTTCAGTGATAGCAGTTGTCTCCGCTACGGTGGCTAATTGAGCGATAGTTTGATGACTAAATAATTGTTTAGGAGTAATTTGTAATCCCGCTTGATTAGCTTTAGCGACAATTTGAATGGCGATAATTGAATCGCCTCCTAATTCAAAGAAATTCTCATTAATACTAATTTGATTTTGCCCTAAAACTTCCTGCCAAATTTGGGCTAAAATTGTTTCTTTCTCGTTACTAGGAAGAAGATAATTTTCTAATTCATCAACATCAATTTCTGGTCTAGGTAAAACACTGCGATCAATTTTTCCATTCTGATTAAGAGTAAAAGCATCTAAGAAAATCAAGAAAGCAGGAATCATATAATTGGGAAGCTTTTCTTGGAGAAAAATTCGTAATTCTGGCTGAGTGAGTTGTTTATCTTTCGGAACAACATAAGCATACAAACGCTTGATTCCAAGTAGATCTTCTCTGGCGATAACAATTCCATCTTTGACCTGAGGATGCTGAAATAAAACGGCTTCTATCTCGCCTAATTCAATTCTAAAACCTCTGATTTTTACCTGATGATCAATCCGTCCAATAAATTCAATATTCCCATCGGCTAAATAGCGTACTATATCACCTGTTTTATACAGACGTGCTGACGAATCTTGACTAAAAGGATTGGGAATAAATTTTTGTTCAGTTAAGTCAGGACGATTGAGATAACAACGGGCTAAACCATCACCACCAATATGCAATTCGCCTTTAACACCAATAGGAACAGGTTGCAAATAGGGATCAAGAATATAAATTTCTGTATTAGCTAAAGGACGACCAATTGGAATAGTTGTAGCTTCTGAAGGAATATTTTTAATTAAATACCAAGAGGTAAAAGTTGTGCTTTCTGTTGGCCCATAAACATGAAGTAAATTTTGAGCGGTTCCTTTATTAAGGGATTCTTTGACCCATTGAGGATCAACTGCTTCGCCACCAAAAAGTAAATATCTTAAGCTTTGAAAAGCATGGGGAATAGTCTGAACTAACTGATTAAATAACGCTGTCGTTAAGAATAAAATAGTAATTTGATATTTTTGGAGAAAATGAACAAATTTTTCAGGAGAAAGAACTATATCTTTATCTACTCCTATTAACTGTGCGCCATGTATCAGCGCCCCCCAAATTTCAAAAGTAGCGGCATCAAAAGAAGGATTAGAAACCTGAGCCATTCTATCAGTTGGTTTTAAATATATATAGTTAGTATTACAGACTAAACGAGTCACTCCTCGATGGGGAATAGCAACTCCTTTAGGTTTACCTGTAGAACCTGAAGTATAGATGACGTAGGCTAAATTCTCAGCGTTAACATGACTGAGAGGATTCTGTTTACTTTGTTGTTTAATTGGGTCTTCATCTTGTTCTAAACAAATCAATTGATTGACTGTTGTTGGTAGTTTTTTTATGAGGTGCTGTTGCGTTAATAAAATTTTGATTTCAGCATCATTTATGATAGATTCAAGTCGTTCTTCGGGATAGCTTGTGTCCAGTGGTACATAAGCTCCTCCAGCTTTTAAGATTCCTAAAAATCCAATAATCATTAAGGGTAATCGCTCGACACAAATCCCAATTAATTGATCTGGTTTAACCCCTAATTTTTGTAAATAACGGGCAATCTGATTGGCTTTTTGATTTAACTGTTCATAGGTGAGGGATTGTTCTCCATCGATGACCGCTATAACATCAGGTGTTTTAACAACCTGTTCTTCAAATAACTGATGAATACAGTAATGATCAGGATAAGACGTTTGAGTTTGATTCCATTCTACTAATAATTGCTGTTTTTCCGATTCAGTCAGTAACGGTAATTGCCCGACGGTTTGCTGAGGATTGGCTACAATTCCTTTTAACAAAGTTTGGAAATGACCCACCATGCGGGTGATTCTTTCAGGGGTAAATAGGTCGCTATCATATTCCCAAAAACCTTCTAAATAAGCTCCTTTTTCGGTTTCGATTTCTTCTAAAACTAAGCTGAGATCAAATTTAATTCTCTGGTTTTCAACGGCTAGATATTGAGCCTTTAAATCAGGTAATTCTAAAGCATTGAGGGGGGCATTTTGCAGCGCAAACATGACCTGAAATAAGGGATTATAACTTAAACTTCGTTCGATTTCTAACCCATCAACCACTTGCTCAAAGGGGACATCTTGATTAGCATACGCTTCTAAAACAACATTCCGAGCTTGCTGTAATAATCCCGAAAAAGTCGGATTTCCTTCTAGGGAATTCCGCAGCACTAAAGTATTGACAAAAAAACCAATCAAAGGTTCAATTTCTTGTCGGTTTCTGTTGGCGGTGGGTGTCCCGATTAAAATATCATCTTGACCACTATAACGGAAGAGTAAAGTGTTTAAAGCAGCCAGTAAGGTCATAAATAAGGTTCCCCCCGACTTTTGGCTCAACAGTTTCAGTTTTTCGGTGAGTTCTGAGTTAATTTGAAACGAGATACTATGACCTCGAAAATTGGGAGTAGCTGGACGGGGTTTATCGGTTGGAAGTTCTAATAAAGGAGGAGCAGCCGTTAATTGTTTTTTCCAATAATTTAACTGATTTTCTAAGATTTCACCTTGTAACCATTGTCTTTGCCATACCGCAAAATCTGCATATTGTATGGCTAATTCGGGTAAATCTACGGTTGAATTAGATAAAAATGCTTGATAAAATTTAGATAATTCTTTAAATAAAATGCCCTTTGACCAACCATCGATAATAATATGATGGAAAACGTTAACCAAAATATAATTTTCATACCCCAGATCAAACAGAGTACATCGTAATAGGGGAGCTTGAGTTAAATCAAAGGGTTTTTGTAGTTCTTCAATAATCTGTTTATCAATTTGATCTTGGGAAATATCTTTTAAATTAATAACTAATAATTTAATCTTTAGAGATGGAGCAATTTCTTGAATAGGTTTTCCTTCAACCATTGGAAAGGTTGTGCGTAAGCTCTCATGGCGTTGAATAATAGCATTAATTGTTTGCTCTAAAATATCAATGTTTAAGCGTCCCGTTAAACGGATGGTTAGAGCTTCATTATAAGCCGAATTTTGCTGATCCATCTGATAGAGAAACCACATTCTCTGTTGAGCAAAAGATAGGGGTAAATCTTCAGTTCTGGCAACGGTATTAATAACCGATTCAAGGGGTTTAGATGGTGTTGTTGCGCTTCTTAAAAAAGTGATAATTTCTGGTTTTCTTGTCCTGATTTCTTGCTTAATTTCTGGTGTCATCGCTCCCTGGGGAGCTTGATATTTTAACTTTTCTTCCTCAAGCCAAAGCTTGATTTCTAAACTATTTAAGTAAGATAAAAATTCTGCGACTTTCATTAATAGTATCCTTTTCCTTGATTAATATTCTGATATTTTTGGAATGGGGGTGATGTTTGGCTGGGTTCAGTAGCCCTAGCTTGAGCTACTGTTAGAGATATAATCAACGTTTTTCATAAATTTAAGTAGCCTCAAAGACTAAACAATATAGACCAAACAAAAATTATCAATGGCAGGGAGTCGGTGGTTATTGTTAAAATCAGTTGCCCTGGGAGCAACCGCTTACATACTCCATAAAAAGACTGTTTGGCTATTCATAGCACATTCTGGATGATAAATTTTAGTGATGGATACAATTTTTTACATTTTTTCCAAAATGGCTCTGAAAAGCTTAAATTTTAGTTAAGCTATTTTCATAATTCTCCTTCTTCATAATTTTCTGAGGCTGTCGTCATAACTTTACCACTTTTGGATACACTGTGACTATTTTTGGCTACATTAAGCACCTCGATGGTTTGAGTTAAACTGGCAACGGTTGGGTATTCTAACAAACTGTGCAACGACAATTCTACCGAGAAAACATCGCGTAAACGAGAAATGACTTGACTCGCCAGTAAGGAATGTCCTCCTAGTTCAAAGAAATTGTCATGAATTCCAATTTGAGATAAATTTAACACCTTTTGCCAAATGTTAGCAACTTGACGTTCAGCTTCCGTTCTGGGTGCTATCAATTCGTTATTTTCTTTGCCTTGGAGTTCCTTGAGTAATTGCCGCTTATCAATGTCTCCATTATCCTTAATAGGGAGGGATTGTCGCAGCACCAAGGGACATTGATAGGACGTTCCAAATCGATCTTTTAGACTAACATGATTAGGTAGATTGACCGATTGAACTGTAGATTTACGGGTGTAATAAGCCGTTAACTTTTGGCATCCTTCCGACCCAGATGTGAAACGATTAATCTTGCTATTACTACCATCTAAACCGATCATTAATTGTCTTTGGTTGTGATATAAACTCGTTAGAAATGAGTCTAAACCTTGCCGCACCGTCATATCATAATACCCTTGAGATCGGGTTATGTATTGCATCTGATAACCTTGGCTCATCCCGGTTTCTTGCCAAGTTGTCCAACTATAACAATAACTGGGGAACAAATTCTTAGATTCTTGATAGGTATTCAGAGACTCAAGGAAACTATTAGCCGCCGCGTAGGAACCCAAAGCCGCTCCTCCAAAAAAACTAGCCAAGGAGGAAAAACTAATAAAAATTCCCTGAGATTCTTTGAGGAGTTGATGTAAAATCCAAGTTCCTATTACTTTAGGACGAAGAATTGTCGATAAACCGTCTTGAGTTTCGTCCAGAAGTAAACAATCTTTGTAAATTCCAGCCAGATGAATCACCCCATTAAGTTCCCCTTGCCATTGTTTTTTCACCTGTTCTACAGTCTGTTTAACTTGAGGGAAATTAGCCACATCTACCGCTTGATAAATTACCTGTCCCCCAAGGTTTTCTAAAGCTTGGAGATTTTTTATTTTTAAGGATAATTGATCTTCGGTTTTGAGGTACTCACTCCAGAGATGTTTTTCTGGTAAAGGTGTTTTTCCAATTAACAGTAAACGAGCTTGATAATTTTTGAGCAAATACTGAGCAATTTGTATGCCAATCCCCCCTAGTCCTCCGGTAATCAGATAAATTCCCCCTGATTTAAAGGGTAATTCCTGTTGGGTGTGTTGAAGTAAATTGACTTTTTCCAAACCTGCAATTAAACGTTTCCCGTTGCGATAGGCAATTTCTCTTTCCTTGGATAAAACCGATAGTTCTTGCTGCAGATAACTGAGATTAATTTCGGTTTGATCCAGAGGTAAATCAACATGACGAGTATTTAACCAAGGAAGTTCTTGAGCTAAAGTTTTTATCAGTCCTAAAACTGGAGATTTTTCATAGGCAATTTCATCGGTGTCTATGACAAGTTGACTATAACTAGAAACAAATAGCAATTGAATTTTTGATTTAAAATCATGAATTTTAGCTAAAGCTTGAACTAGGAATAATAAATCATAAACTCCTCGCTCTTGTGCTTTTTCTAACTGTTCAATTGTTGAAATTTCTCCCTGATAGTCTTGATAAGTCCCCAGATGAATAATATTGCTAAGGATAATTTTTCGCTCGGATAAAGATGACATTAACTGTTGATAATGATTAGCTGTCCCGGGTCTGAGGGTATAGCAATTTTGACTGATTTGAGAAAATTCTTGCGCTGCTAAAACCGTGATACAGGGTAAGTTTTGACTTTCGATTTTTTCTGCTAAAGATGCTCCTAAACCCAAGCAATCCAGAAAAATTAAAGTACAACACTTGGAAAGTTCTGGTTTTAAGTTAACTGGAGATCGAGGTTTCCAAACTTTCTGGTAAAACCAATCAGGAAGGGTTTGAGCATTTTCTAACAAAATATCTATTTCTTTTAAAATAGAATTGAATTCTCCGTTTGCAAACCGTTTTGTTAATTGCGATCGCTGAATTTTACCAATGGAAGTTTTAGGAATCTCCATTTTATTTAAGGGTATTAAATATTCAGGATTAACGCCAAAACTGTTAATTACTTTTCGTCTAATCTTTTTCAGAAGTTCCGCTAGATGCTGGTGGTCAAAGGTTTCTGCACTAAAAAATAAAGCTAATTGATCGGTACTATTCCTAGAATCATAAACAGCACAAGCGGCGGTGTAGGACACTTCTACTTCTTCAATAGTTTCCACTACAGTTTCAATTTCATGGCTATAATAATTGACTCCATTAATAATAATGGTTTCTTTACTTCTTCCAGTAATAACTAAATGACCGTTACTAATAAATGCTAAATCTCCTGTCTTAAACCAGCCATCTTTTAAGAAAGCGTCTTGATTCGCTTCTGGGTTTTTATAATACCCCGGTGAAACTGCATCTCCTTTAACTTGTAAATGACCAATGGTTTCTTCTGGTAATAGGGAATTATCAGCATTAACAATTCTAATCGATATCCCCGGAATGGGTAATCCTAAATCCGTAAAGGTTGCACCATTGGGATGTTCAGGATGGACTCGTTTTAGGGAAGAATTCAAGGAGGATTTATCAACCGTATGAAAGAGTAATGGCTGTTGATCCGTCGGCTGATAATAGGTAATTCCTGACCCCATTTCTGCCATCCCAAAAGCAGGACGCATCGCCGTTTTTTTCAGATTATATTGAAGATGAAGGGTGTTAATAAATTCTCCAACTGCTTGACCAGAAACAGCTTCACCCGCTGCCAAAAAGAATTTGACACAATCTAAATTCCAATTTTGATCTGGTTCTTTTTTTAAAGCTTCATTAATCAAATTATAAGCAAAATTAGGAGCCCAACTGTGGGTAATTCGATATTGATCAATTAAATCTAACCAATTCAAAGGACGACCTAATATATATTCAGTTTGAACATAAACCATTTGGCATCCTAACTCGACACAGCGAATATTCCAGTCGGAAATACTTCCAATATGATCAAAAGGAAGCCAATTAAGAATAATATCGTCGTTTTGATGTTCACAAATGATGTTTGTTCCTCGCGCACGAGAGATGACATTTTTATGGGTTAATGAGATACATTTCGGTATTCCTGTACTGCCTGATGTGAGATTAAAGAACGCGATATCACCCGGTTCACCAATAGGAGGCTGATGGGGAGAATGAGTTTTTAATTCTTCAATAAAACTCAAGCTTAAGGTTTGATTAGGCAACCATTGTTCTAAATATTTTATCTCTTGCTGACGGGATTGATTTGTGATAATAATAGGCTCATCTAACAACTGCCAAACTTGAGATATTTTATGAATTTCATTATTAAAATCTTTATAGCTGGGTGGCACTGAAATAATAACAGGAATAAATCCCCCTAAAAGACACCCCCAAAATGCGGAAATGATATCATAGTTTTCCGATAGCTGAAGAATTACTTTATCTTTAGCTTGTAAACCCTGCTTTTGTAATCCAGCTTGTATTTGTTGAGCGTCTTCCCATAATTGTTGATAGGATTGAAAAACTTCTGATCCATTAGATTGAATATAAATAATCCCTTTATTTGAATAATTTTCAGCAGCTTTTCGGAGGATTTCTGCCAAGGTTTTCGGCTGAAGTTCAGATTCTTCTAAAAGCTGTCCGTGACTGATTCCAGATTGAGTGTTAGAAGTGTGAATCCCTAGATGAATCGGGGTTTCAGATTTTTGATGATCATTTTTTTTCTCTATTTTTAAGGGCAATAATTCCGATAGATGTAGGGGTAAAATTTTGTTTTTTTTAGAAGTCATGACGACAGCAACTTGATCGATATCTGACAAAGATCGCAGTTTTTCTTCTGTTTCCTGAACTTGATGATTATCGATAATTTCAATATTCTTTAATGCAGTTTCATCGATATCACCGCTATCGGTTAAGGGTAAACTGGAAATTTGCACATAGATATTAGGTAGAAGATTGTCCGGTAACTGAGACTGTAAATCGGAGGACAATTGTTCAGAATTCCAAGCTCCAGAGGAAACGATATAGGCGACTAATTCATCCTCTCGTACCATAAAATAGCAATCTTCAATTAAGGGATTTGATAAAAATACTTCTGCTAATTTATGACAATTTAATTGTGGATTTTTCTGTTCTGTCCTCATACCTAAAATCCTCGTTTTTGTGTACATCTTGCCAATTCAATTCTGAATTTCATCACTGTCTGAGCTATCACATAATAGCTCATTCGGGGTACGATAGTCAAGACATTTTCGAGGAGGATGGTTAATTAAGTTTACGGCTCTTTCTATTTCCTCTGGCTTAAGGATTTTTCAATTCGTTCCCTTCTACCACCGACTCAGTTACTTTTTAAAAGGGTTGTTTTCAGTTGTTTCGGCGAGTCTCACTCTCATACTAAATCCTGTTTAAAAAGTATAGGAGAGTGGGAAGTGGGGAGTGGATTTTTAAAGTTCGATTGGGAGTTAATCACACTATTAAAAACCGATTTGGTATCAGCTTGTGCTGTAGCTTTGTAGATAGCATCCGAGGGAACTTTGATTCCTTCTTAATTCTGGCTCCGGTCTTGCTTTGATGACATCCCAGCAAGACGGCTATTTGCCGTTGAGATAAATTTACCTCTTGACCAAGTTGGTAGAGCAAGTTTCTTTGTTCTATGTTAAGATGTTGAGGGCTTCGTTTTTGGGTCTGATTTGTTGTTGTTAAAGATCAGAATATACCTGATGAGCCTTTCTCTGTCAACTCTTAAGGTTGATGTGTTTCATTTTTGAATTGGCGAAATAAAAAATGACAGAACAAGCTTGGTGGGTACAAAAATGGCTAGAACTACTCGATTCCTATCGCTTTAAAAAACGCTTGGAACGAGCTAGACTGTACGCTAGAGAAGGCAATGTGTTAAGTATTGACTTTGAAGACTCGCAAGTTATTGCTAGAGTGCAAGGCAGTGAACCAGAGCCTTATATAGTGGATTTATCCCTAGCGGCTTTTAGTGATGAAGAATGGGATTATATTATTAAGCTTCTCTCCAAAAAAGCCATTTATTCCGCTCAATTGCTCACCGGACAAATGCCCGATCATATTGAGCGTGTTTTTATCGATAGTGGGGTGAATTTATTTCCCTTTTCCCTAGCTGATATTCGCTCTCGTTGTACCTGTCCCGATCAAGCCAACCCCTGCAAACATATAGGAGCAGTGTACTATCAATTGGGTGATCGTTTTATTGTCGATCCCTTCCTGCTTTTGCAACTGCGCGGCCGAAGCAAAAGCCAAATTCTGGAAGCTTTACGGGAAAAACGCTCCTATTCCTCTGATAATCAACCTTTAGCAGTCAGTGAACCCCCCACAGTAGTCGAAAAAACTGCCCCCGACAGCACTATCGATCGCTTTTGGCAGTACGATGAGGAGCTAGAACCCTCCCTAGTTGTGATTACGCCGGGGAATGAAAATCAAACCATTCTCGACATTTTAGGCAATTTTCCCCTCGCTGCCCCCGAATCGGATGCCATAGAACAATTTTTAAAACCAATTTACCGGCAAATTCCCCAAGAAGCGATGGCGATCGCTTTACAGTAGGGGAATTTGAGGTATAAGTAGCTGGTTATAATTAAATTAAAAATGGATTTTAGGTTCGATCCTCCCTGCCCCCCCCCTTGATAAGGGGGGTGCCGATCCCCCCTGCCCCCCTTGATAAGGGGGGTGTCTGATAATTTTTAACGCCTACCTACTTAGGATCAGCCCGGTCAAAGTGGTGCCAAGGACAAAAAAGCCAACCGGATTTGTCGCCGCATCAGGGGGAGGAATTGACCAGGGAGAAAATCGCCCCACCAGTAACCGCTAAACCGTCTTACTTTTGCCAGTTTTACTGCCCGGGGAAGTAGTTTTTTTGGTGGTGGTAGAAGTAGTTTTCTTGGTAGTGGTTTTCTTGGCAGTGGTTGTCTTGGCGGCTAGGGCCTCCAAAGCTTGTTCTAGGGTGAGGGTTTCGGCGGTTTCTCCTTCGGGAATCTTGGCGTTAGTTTTACCGTGCTTGATATAAACTCCGTAGGGACCTTCGTACAATCCCACCAATTCCCCATCGTCGGGATGTTTACCCAATTCTTTTAAGGGTGGTTTGGTAGAACCACGAGCGCCGCGAGTTTTTTTCGGTTCGGCTAATAAGGCCAAAGCTCGATCGAGGGTTATGGTTAAGATATCATCGCTGGCTTTCAGGGAACGATATTCTTTTTCTTTGCCCTCTTCCTGAACCACATAGGGACCGAAACGCCCTAAACTGGCTTTAATTTTGCCTCCGGTGAGGGGATGGGTTCCCAGCAGTCGCGGCAGTGCTAATAAACCCACCGCTTGTTCGAGGGTGATGTCCTCGGGTTTGACTCCTTTGGGTAGGGAGGCGCGTTTCGGTTTGGGATTGTCCTCGCTGATATCTCCTAACTGGACGTAGGGACCGTAACTACCAACGAGCAGATAAATCGGCTCTCCGGTGTCGGGATGAAGACCGATTTTATCGGGACCCTCGGTTTTCTGTCGCAGCAGGGTTTCTACCTGTTCGGGGTTGAGGTCGGCGGGGGTTAAATCGGCCGGGATGGAAGCGGTGAGGATTTCATCCCCCCGGGGGACTTCCAGATAGGGGCCGTATTTGCCGATCTTGATAGTTGCCTGTAAATCTTCTAAAATCACCGATTTAGCGGTGCTAGAGTTAATTTGACTCTCGCGCTCTTTGACTTGGCTTTCTAGCCCTTTTTCGCCGCGATAGAAGCGATCGAGATAGGGCAACCACTGAGCGGAACCGGTGGCGATATCGTCGAGGGTTTCCTCCATCTTCGAGGTAAATTTGGGATCTACCAGGTCGGGGAAATGGTTTTCTAATAAACCGACGACGGCGAAGGCGGTGAAGGTGGGAATGAGGGTTTTATTCCGCATTTGAGCATAACCGCGATCGATAATGGTGCCGAGAATGGTGGCGTAGGTGCTGGGTCGCCCGATTCCTTCACTTTCGAGGGTTTTTACGAGGGAGGCTTCGCTATAACGGGCGGGGGGTTGGGTATCGTGGCTAATGGCTTCTAGTTGGCGACAATTGGGGGTGTCACCGACGCTGAGGGGGGGTAGGATTATTTCTTGGTCGTCGATGGCGGCCTCGGGATCGTCGGAACCTTCCACATAGGCGCGGAAAAAGCCGGGGAAATCGATTCTTTTGCCGGAGGAGCGAAATCCGGCATTTTCTACCTGAATATTGACGGCGATCTGGGTAATGCGGGCATCGGCCATCTGTGATGCGACGGTACGTTTCCAGATTAGGTCGTAGAGGGCGAATTCTAGTCCGCTCAGGCCGGTTTCCCGGGGTAGGCGAAAGCTACTACCGGCGGGCCGGATGGCTTCGTGGGCTTCCTGTGCGCCTTTGCTTTTGGTGGTGTACTGCCGGGGTTGGGGACTGAGGTAATTTTTTCCGTACATTTGTTCTACACAACTGCGGGCGGCGGTGATGGCCTGATCGGAAAGATGGACGGAATCGGTCCGCATATAGGTGATGTAGCCCTGTTCGTAGAGATTTTGGGCGATTCGCATGGTGTCGCGGGCGGATATGCCCAGTTTCCGGTTAGCCTCTTGCTGTAGGGTGGAGGTGGTGAAGGGGGGGGAAGGTTTGCGAGTGGTGGGTTTTTCTTCGGTGTGGCTAACGCGCCAGATTTTGTCTTCGATGCGTTCTTTTAAGGCGGCGGCGGTGGCTTGATCCAAAAGTGTCACCTGGCGACCGGGGAGCAGTCTGCCGGTGTCGGCATCGAAATCGCTGCCATTTGCCACTTTTTGACCGTTTAAGGTGACTAATTTCGACTCGAATTGATTTTTATCTTTTTCGAGGGTGGCTTTCAGGTCCCAATAATTGGCGGTTTTAAAGGCTCGTCGTTCTCGTTCCCGTTGTACGAGCAGACGTACCGCGACGGATTGCACGCGGCCGGCGGATAAACCTTTAGAGATTTTTTTCCAGAGTAGGGGGGAGAGGGTATAACCGTAGAGGCGATCGAGTATGCGGCGGGTTTCTTGGGCGTGAACTAAATTTTCGTCGATGGAGCGACAATTTTTGAGGGCGGCTTGGATTGCTTCTTTGGTGATTTCGTGAAATACCATCCTTTTGGTGGGTATTTTCGGGTTGAGTACCTGCAAGAGATGCCAACTGATGCTTTCGCCTTCCCGATCTTCGTCGGTGGCGAGGATCAGTTCGCTGGCTCCTTTGAGGGCTTCTTTTAATTCTTTGACGACTTTACTTTTGGTTTTGGGGACGACGTAGAGGGGATCGAAATCGTTCTCCACATCCACGCCCAAATTCGCCCAGGATTTGTCTTTGTGGGCGGGGGGAATTTCTTCGGCAGAGGCGGGCAGATCGCGGATGTGGCCCATGGAGGCTTGGACTCGATAGCCGCTAGGCAGATAATTGCTGATCGTCCGAGCTTTGGTGGGGGATTCGACAATAACCAGGGTTGACATAGGAATTGATCACGAGGGCATGGCCACAGCGACTGTTTTAGTTAGACTGACAATCGTTGTTTGATGATGGGCAAAAGTTACTATTTATCTTGACCGGCTTGATTCGGGTCAAAAGCCACTTACTACGATAATAGAGATTAAAGCTGGTCTTTTGTCACTAACTTCTTAACAAAACTTAATATTTTTCTGGAGCAGGGAGATGGGAGCAGGGAGTGGGGAGATGGGGAGAGGGGAGACCAATTCGTGCGCGTTGCGGGGGGAGACGGGAGCAGGGAGAAGGGAGAAAAAAGCTGACACTGTTGACATCCTCGCCGCCCTAAAAGTGCGGCGATTCCTAAACCTCACGATTTAAGTTTCTGCTTCCACCACCGTCGCATACCACAGTTAAAAAACCATGTACTGTCTTACACAGAGTC
>NZ_SFBV01000292.1:0-6439 GCF_007095585.1 Microcystis sp. M_OC_Ca_00000000_C217Col | reverse complement strand
CCCTAAGCCGAGTTTTCAAGGTGCTGCGCCGTCCACTTGGTTTTCGAGACTGGCCTTTTAATTCTAACGTAAAGCCAACCTAGAACGGCGGGGTTTCAGACCCAAAATTTCCGATGACCAATGCACCTGACGACTACGATAGTCCTTGGAAAACGGCTCTGGTGCGGTATTTCCAGGAATTTCTGGCGTTTTACTTTCCGGCGGCTTATGAGTCCATTGATTGGACATTCCCCCATAGGTTTCTGGAGCAAGAACTGGCCCAAATTGTGGCAGATGCGGAATTAGGGCGGCGACGGGTGGACTGTTTGGTAGAAGTGACCCTGACCACGGCCAAGCAGGAATGGGTTTATATTCATGTGGAGGTTCAGGGGCGACCGAATAGAACCTTTGCTGAACGGTTGTTTATTTACAACTATCGGCTTTATGACCGTTACCGTCGCCCGGTTGCAACCTTAGCCGTGTTAGCAGATACAAATCCAAGCTGGCGACCCCAGGGATTCAGCTACGACTTGCTTGGTAGTCGGACAAGCATTGAATTTGCGACAGTAAAAATTCTTGACTACGCCAACTGTCTCAATGCTTTGCTAGACAATCCCAACCCTTTTGCCCTGGTGACTGCGGCCCATTTATTAACCCAACAAACCCGCAATAATCCGTCAGGGCGCTATGACGCCAAGTGGCAGTTGGCTCGATTACTATATGAGAGGGATTGGGATAAGCAACGGATTCTTGATTTGTTTGGCATTATCGACTGGTTAATGAAGTTGCCCCAAGACTTGGAGAAACAACTGTGGACATCCATTCAAAATTTGGAGAAAAATAAAGCCATGCCCTATGTCTTATCGGTAGAACGTATTGCCCGTCAAGAAGGTCGTCAAGAAGGTCGCCAGGAGGGTCGTCAGGAGGGGCTTCTCGAAGGAGAATCTCTGCTGATTGTGCGACAGTTGTCAAAACGATTTGGTACCCTGAGTCCGGATGTGGTGGCCCAGATTCGTGGGCTGACGGCGTCGCAATTAGAACAGTTGGGGGAGGCTCTCTTGGATTTTCAATCCTTGGCGGATTTGGATAACTGTTTGGATTCCCTTTAAATTCAGGTTTGTTAAGCGACCAGTTTAGTCAGTCCACTGCCGCAGCCCTAGACCGAGTTACGGATTTTGCTATTGGTACTGATAAAATTGACCTGCTTAGTCAAGCTGGTGCGGCAATATCGTACTTTTAGCCCTGAAATATATGATAGCGATGATAGTTTAAAAAATCTAAATCTGGTGAAAAGCGAGCGGGAACATTTAAAGTTTTACCGCGATAGTTGATAAAATTTAGTGCTAACGTCTCGCTACCTTGATCCTGAGCCTTTTTTTCGATCTCATGGCCAATAATTAATCTTAAATCCTCATCGAAACTAATTAAACCTCGATCGAAAGCAGTATCATGAGTACGAGCTAGGCACAAGCCATTATGAGGGTTTAAACGCTGTTCAGGAAATTGACTCCAGGGTAATATATGACTAGCTGTTAGTAACAGCGGAATGGGATTTCCTGTAATACAGCAACGATAGTTATATAGGGCTAAAATTGTCTTTCTAAAAAAGTTTTGTCCGATTCTAACTTTTCTGATTGCCTCGGTTTCTGTTTTGATATTTTCCGAAAAATCAAGTCTGGTAAAATCCTCTTGCTGTTCGTTGATAACTCCTAAAAGAACTTGTAATTTTTCCTCACTTTCTAGGGCTAATTCTGTCCAGTTATCCTCGAACTCCTGCCAGATTTGTCGATCAGCTTTACTGATACCTTTTAACCCCTGTACTCCTCGCAATTGATGCCTGGGATCGAGAGAACCAAAATTACATAGTTTCATCACCAGGGCCGATGGTGTTCGCTGTAACTTTTCAGCGACTTCGATAATAATAGGATTATTGGTGTGGAATTGTCCATAGGGAAATTTATAGTATAAATTGAGAGCGATCAGCAGCTCATCCCTTGTCCATAAATTCTTAGTCATAGCCCTTGGAAAATACCACCATCAGCCCTGAAATTACTGCTCAAATCAAATCGGGAAAAACTTCGCGCACTGCTGGATGAATTAACCGATGATTGGCGACATTTAACCCCTTAGCGAGGGAAACATCTTGATCCAAAGCTTTTACTCCATGGTCGGCTAATTTAATAACGTAGGGTAGGGTACTATTATTTAAAGCTTGAGTTGCCGTCCAGGGTACTGCTCCAGGCATATTAGGCACTCCATAATGTACTACTCCCGACTCCAGGTAAGTCGGTTGACTGTGGGAAGTGGCCCGCAGGGTTTCCACGCAGCCGCCTTGGTCCACTGCCACATCGACAATTACGGAACCAGGGTTCATTTTGGCGACTAAAGAGCGAGAAACCAGCGTCGGCGCTCGTTTTCCTAAGACTAGCACTGCTCCAATCAATAAATCGGCCCTAGGAACCACATTTTCTAATTGTGCCGAGCTACTATAAAGCAATTCTACCCGCGAACCGAATAAAGTCTCTAAATAGGCCAAGCGCTCGACGTTAATATCTAAAATAGTTACTTTTGCCCCCATACCGATGGCAATTCTGGCCGCTTCCGTACCCACCACACCACCGCCAAGGATAACCACTTGTCCAGGACTCACCCCAGGGAACCCCCCCAGTAAAACTCCCCTACCTCCCTGTTGTTTTTCCAGATAGCGGGCCCCAAATTGTACCGAAAGACGACCGGCAATAACACTCATGGGAGTTAAGAGAGGCAAACGACCATCGGCAAGCTCGACCGTTTCATAAGCGATCGCAGTTGTTCCCGACTCAATTAATGCTTCCGTTAAACAGCGCTCGGCTGCTAGGTGTAAATAGGTGAAAAGGAGAGCCTCCTTGTTTAAAAAGCCGTATTCTGCCTTAAGCGGCTCTTTTACCTTGACAACTAGCGGTTTATCCCAAACTTGGGCCGCTTTTTCCACAATTTTGGCCCCGGCTTTTTGGTAATCTTCATCGCTGAATCCGGCACCTAATCCGGCGGCCGTTTCCACAAATACCCTGTGACCGCGATCATTGAGTACACGCACACTACTGGGACTTAAACCGACGCGAAACTCTTGATCTTTAATCTCTTTGGGAACACCTATTTCCATGGTTTGCTTCTGGGGGACTATTTCTAACTACTTTAGCCTGTTAGTCCTAGTCTGCCAGTTATCAGGCATACTATTGGGGAATTTTAGTGACTTTTTTGGTATTCTTCGAGCAAATCGATTAAATCTATCTGACATTTGCTGGGTAACAAATCCGCTAGGGAAACTTGCAGATGACCACCTCCGAGGGTGACTTTTATCTCCCGCAGGATAGACATGACTGCATTCTCACTTAAACTGTCGTTTTCGAGCAAAGGGAAGACTTTTTCGGCAACGACGCTGTGTAAATGTGCTTCCCGGAGATAGAGATGCCATTTAGCCACGTCAATGTAGATATTGTCCCCGATTTGGGCCGCCAGATTTTCGATGTCCTGAGTTGTGTTAGCCATGGGATGTTACCGAGTAGTCAGCGATCGCCGCTATATAAATCAAATGTCCCACCAATAGGATAGCCCAAATTCCCGTGAACAGATTTAACCAAGTCCAATCGGAAAATTTAATGATATGAAAAAACCACAACCCTGAATTAATCGCTAAAAAACCCGCTACATGAACGGCGAAATTCATGCGATCATCTAAACGTCGGAAAGCGGGATCGTTTTTGCGGTCGGGTTGACGGGGCCAACGAGGAGGCATAAGCAGTGATCAGTTATCAATTATCAGTTATCAGTGTACCGTTTTTTTTAGCTAAGTTAAGTTGCCAGAGTGCCTATCCTCACCAAGAAGTTAATTTTGTCCTATTACTTATCTACTGGTGACAATTTCCACTTCGGGTAAGATTTCTAAAGATAAACGGGTTCTGACGGTGCCAGAAAGACGTTTAAGCAGTTGTGGGCGTAAATCGCGCAGAATATAGATTAATTCATCTCCTGTGCGCCATTCTTCCCTTTCTGTGACTACCTGTAGGGAATTATCGCGGCGCAATAGTAGGGGCAGCAGTTCGCCATTTTCGATTAATTTAGTTAATCTGGTTTGTTGTTCGCTCAAATCATCGGCTTTAAAGATAGTTTTACCCAATTTAATCTGATTATCGTCTAAATACTGATTCCATTCCTTGACCGAAAAACTAGGCAGAAAAACCTGATTAACCTTATTTTTATCTGGGTTAGGGGTTCCCGCAAAGGCAGCCAACACCCGGGGAGGATGAAATTCCTCCCCGGCTCTTTGGGCTAAAACCAGATTAACCTCGCTATTATTAGTCAAAACCAGAAAAGTCCCCATGGATTCGATGCCGGCTTCTTGCAGTATTTTTGTATCAAGTGCGCTACTCTGCAGCACCGTCAAACCCTCTTGTTTTGCTTGCTGACAGGCCGCAGCATCCGTATCGATTAAAACCACGTTTTCCCCTTGTTCTTGGAATAAACAGCCGATTAAGCGACCTAGGGGATTACAACCGACGATTACTGCCCCTGTTGCCGCAGAAGAAGTTATTTTTAGCCCTTTTGCCACCCACCGCGCCGTTAATCCCTGAATAAAAACGGTCATTAAAATTGTTAAAAAGACTAAAGCTTTGATCGCTTCACCGCCATTAATACCGGCACGGGTGAGTAAAATGGCAAATAAAGAAGCTACAGAAGCGGAAACGATTCCCCTAGGGGCAACCCAAGCGATAAATAACTTATGTCGCCAATTTAGGTCACTTTTTAGGGTACACAGAGCCACACTCAGGGGACGCACCACCAGCATCAAGACTAACACAGTCAGGACGCTGCCCCAACCCAAAGCGATGACACTGGCGATCGAAAGATCCGCCGCTAGTAAAATAAACAGTACCGACACGCAAAGAGTGGTTAATTGACCCTTAAAACGTCTTAATAACCGCTCATCGGGAACTGCCGCTGCTTTTAGCACAATTCCCGCCATTACCACCGCCATTAATCCCGATTCACTGCGACTAAATTGCGATAAACCAAATAATCCCCAGACTCCCGCTAAAACCACGAGATTCTTTAGCTCAAAAGTCAGAAAATTGCAAGTTTTTATAATAAAACTTAACAATCCGCCGCCGACAATGCCGATCGCCGCCCCGATGCCTAAACGCAGGGTTAAACCAGTGATAATTGCCATGGGGCGGGAATGACTATCAATAATCGTATTTAGCACCACTACGGCTAAAATTGCGCCCACAGGGTCGATTAATACCCCTTCCCCTTCCAAAAGCGTCGCCACCCGTCGATCTACGGCTACTTGCTTCAGCAAAGGCCCGATCACCGTCGGACCAGTTACCACCACTAAGGAAGCGTAAAGAAATGCGATCGGCCAGGGAAATTCCCCCAACCAGTGGGCTGCCATACCGCCACCGATGAGAGTGATGGAAGTACCGAGGGTGACAAGGTTGCGTAAACTGCCAGAAACTCGCCCTAATTCCCGTCCGCTTAGGCTTAAACCGCCTTCAAATAGGATAATCGCCACAGAGAGGGCAACAAGGACTTCTAAACCAATTCCCAGACTTTGGGGGTGTAAAATTTCCCAACCATCGGACCCTAAAGCAATCCCAAAAATGAGCAGGAAAACAATACTGGGAACTTTCAGGTATTCGGCGATGACTTGGGCTGTAATCCCCGCCACCACAGTGATGACAATTTGCAGAGTAAGGGCGAAAGATGGATCCATGTTTAGCGATCGGTTATCGGCTATCGGTTATCGAGGCGGGGTTATGGTTGGGGTTTAATCATTCTAATTTTGACTCTCCCCCGCTAACCGCTCGCGCGGTGTAGCGGGAGATTCTCGGTTCATAGGTTTTTAACTAGATCGACCTGGTTTAACCCAGTCGATCCCCGTCAAATCGCCTCCGCGAGCGTTTTCTAACACGGTCAGTCCGACCGCGTTTTTTCCTCGGTTCTCGATTACCTTCGCTGATGCCGTGTCTCTCGGTTCAATGTGGCCGCAAGAATCACACCGGTGAACTCTTTCTGATAACGACTTTTTGCCAGTAATCGCGCCACAATTCGGACAATCCTGGGAAGTTCCGTTTTTATCGACCTTAAGATAATATTTCCCCCGTTTCCAAGCGACAAACGGTAGTATCTCGTTAATAAAACTACCGATGCCCGAATCCAGAGATTGTTTTCTAACGATCCCTCTAGACCAGGAAATGAAGTTAATATCTTCGACAAAGATATTATCAGCAAGATCACAAAGGTAATGAGCTAACTTAAAGTGCCAATCTCTACGAGTATTAGACACTTTTTCATGTAATCTCGCTATCTTCTCCTGAAGTTTTAACCAATTGCTAGAGCCTTTAGTTTTCCGTTTCAAGCGTCTTTGTAGCAATTTAAGCTTACTCTGTACTTTCAACAAAAATCGAGGGGCTTTGATTAA
>NZ_SFBV01000291.1:0-3499 GCF_007095585.1 Microcystis sp. M_OC_Ca_00000000_C217Col | reverse complement strand
GAAGAAACTTCCTATCAAGACGACGAGGAAACCTTAGCAGAACTTCAACAAGTTCGGGATGAATATCAATCAGGCGACTATGTGACCCTTGAACAATACTTGAGCAAGGATTAAATCACGATAAATTATATTATTATCTGAGAAATTTAACCCAATAAAACCATGATGCAACTAACCGTAGATGAAGCTAAAAATCAACTTTCTGAACTCCTTAAAGCTGCCTCAAAAGGTGAACAAGTTATTATCCAGAATAATGAAGGTCAAGACTTTCAAATTATTTCTCTTCCTACTACTGTTAAACATCCCCAATATGGAAGCGCAAAAGGCATCGTTAAAATGCTTGACAACTTTGATGATCCCATCGAAGAATTTGAGAACTATATGCCATGAAAATTTTAATGGATACCCATACCTTTTTATGGTTTATCGAAGGTGATAATAATCTTAGTGATGCTGCTCGTTCTCTGATCGAAAATCATCAATATCAAAAACGATTAAGTATCGCTAGTCTTTGGGAAATGTCCATCAAAGCCAGCCTTAACAGATTAGAATTAAAGACGACTTTCCCAAATTTAATTCAAAATTATGTTTATAATAACGGCTTTGATATACTATCTATTAACGCCGAACATCTCGAACAACTCAAGAGACTCCCTTACTACCATAAAGATCCTTTTGATCGCCTAATAATCGCTCAAAGCTTAACTGAAAATATTCCGATTCTCACTAAAGATGAGTTATTTAAGCGATATACTGAAAATTTATTATGGTAAACCTGAAAAGAAGAAACTTTAGCAAATTAATCACAAAAACTAACAGGCAAACTTTAAACCTTATTGATTTTCCATGCAAAACCCAATTAACCTCACTATTGAGCGCTTGCAAGAAAACGGACAAGATTACTATGTCGCCACCAGTCCTGATATACAAGGACTTGTCGCTGAAGCTGATACAATAGATGCCGTCATTGATATTGCCAAAGACTTAATTCCCATCCTATTAGAATTGGAAACAAAGGAGTGTAAATAATGCAAACCGTCCACAAAATGAGGAACAATTAATTATGAACATCAAAGATTATCCCTTTGCTCAAGACTTGATTACGGATAATCAAGGTCAGATACAGCAAGTTATTATTAACTTTGAAGATTATCAACAAATAATAGAAACCTATGAAGATACTGGACTCTATTGCGCCATGATAGACGTTAAAGATGAAACTCCCTTAACTTTGGAGGAAGCTTTAATTGAATTAGAAAAAGAATGAAAATTAACTATCTTCCTACTTTTATCAAGGATCTTAAAGATTTAAAAAGTACCTCCTCTTACTCAGTCATCAAAAACCTTGTCTTTACTGATATTTTAGCAGTTAAGCAGCTAAGCGAAATTAACAACCTTAAAAAATTAAAAGGAGAATATAATGCCTATCGTATCCGAATTGGTGACTATAGAATTGGTTTTTTTGTTGAAGAAGATACAATTACATTTGCTCGTGTTCTTCATCGTCGAGAATTCTATCGTTATTTCCCGTAAAATTTCGGTAGATAAAGAATCATTGAAAAGCCTTTGTCGAAATAGCCCACAAAATGAATCACTGCGATTGCGCTCTCAACTACTGCCAACAAGCGCTTGAATTATGCCAAGAATTGGGGATTACCTTGGTTAAAGAGTGTGAGGAACTGTTAGGGCAAATTCAGGGAAACCTAGGAGAAGCCAACAAATAAAATGAAACTTCCCAATGCCGATCAAGCCAACCTAGTAGACAAACTTGAACGTTACTGCCTCAATCCTGAGCATTCAAAAGGAAAACATAAAGCCTTGCTTTTCAAACAAAGATTAGGGATTACCTTAGCTAATAAAGAAATCCTAGAAAATGCTCTTAAAAAAGCAGTAATGGAAGGAGAAGCCGAACTTTATAAAATCGATCAATATGGCACTCACTATGATCTGAAATTTAACCTCTGTAACGACATCGGAGAATCCTTAATTTTAAGTTGCTGGATTGTCCAAATAACTGAAAATTTTCCTCGTCTTACTAATGTCTATCCCATTAATTAACTAGCCCATGATGAACACCATTCAAGAATACGATCTCGTTGCCCTAACGGAAGATGTTACGGCTACTCACAAAACGACCCATCAGCCCATCCTTCTGCGTCGCGGACAAATGGGAACTGTTTTAATGTCTTTTAATCAGCAAGCTTTTCTGATTGATTTTACCGATCAAAACGGCCAAACCTTTGCGATGGAAACCGTTGATCACTCAAAACTTCTACGGCTGATCAGTGAACCTGAATTAGTCTCAGTCTAAGATAAAACTTTCGCCAACTTTTAGATAGAACTCTTTATCTTGCTATTCGGGAAAAAACTTTCAACAGCTTATTGCATCAAGAAATTGGTCAAATACTCCTTGAAGAAAAAACAATAAAACTAATTATCTTTAACCCCGAAACTGAGGTAATCACCCAATGGATAAACTAAACCATTACCGCAAAATTATTCATCAGATTCTTGTCCCCTATAGCCAAATTATTTATAACAATGCGGACATTCAAAATCGTCTAGCTTTTGATCCTCAGAATGATCAATATCTCGTCATTTCAGAAGGTTGGCAACAGAATCAGCGTTATCATGATTGTCTGATTCATTTAGAAATTATTAACGACAAAATTTGGGTACAATGTGACAACACCGAAGACGGTATCACCAAAGAATTACTAAGCGCAGGCATTGCTAAAGAAGATATTGTTTTGGGATTCCATGAACCTAAAATACGTCAATATACAGGCTTCGCTGTCGCTTAACTTTCAAATATGATGGACAATTCTCAAAACCGCAATCGCCGCCAAATGAATCACTATTAGAAGAAGATTAGAAACTCTTGATAACCCAAGTCAGCCATGAAAATCACCTACTTTCAGGATACGGACACTCTATACCTAGAGTTCAATAACAATCCTATTGTCGAGACTCAAGAAATCAATGAAAATACAAAATACAAAATACAAAATACCTTGGTCGATCTTGATCAGCAGGGGAATATTTGTGCAATCACCTTGAAACAGGCCAAAAGCTTAACGGATCTGAATGCTTTTTCCCTCGAAACTATTGTCGCGCCTCAATTAGCTTCAAGTTTATAAGAGTTGTCATAATAAAATTATTCTATAAACCTTGACGTGATATAATATATATGACATTTGGGCGCAGATTCCTTGTGACCCTATAATCGGACAAATTCGTTATTAAGTAGTCATGCAAAATTAATTACCTGCCCGATCGAGCTAAAACCCTTACGGGGCAATGATCGTCATGTGTAAATAATTTTGCCTAGGTACTTATCAATGACAACAACTTTAATCAATCATATTGAAATTACCCCAGAAACCTGTGGCGGTAAACCGCGCATCGCAGGTCATCGCATCAAAGTCCAAGATGTCGTTATTTGGCACGAACGCCTGGGAATGTCACCCGATGAAATTGTTTATCATTATCCCAGCAT